>NZ_JBEZDM010000003.1:405119-619701 GCF_040648335.1 Nonomuraea sp. NPDC049158 | reverse complement strand
GGCGTGCTCGCGGTCGGCGCGGGTCTGGCCGCCGGCGGCGGGGGGGTGGCTCCCGCGTCGGAGGGGGCAGGCGCGTCGGCGGAGGCGGGCGCGTCGGCGGAGGCGGGCGCGTCGGCGGAGGCGGGCGCGTCGGCGGAGGCCGAATGCCCGCGCGCCCATGTCCCACTGGCCGGGGCCGGATGCCCGGTGGGCCGTCTTCCGCTGGCCGAGGCGGTGGTCAAAGAGACTCTCCGGCTGACTCCCCCGGCGTGGATGATGACCAGGGTCGCGCGCACCGCGGTCGCGCTCGGCGAGTGGCGGTTGCGGCCGGGAGACGAGGTGCTGACCACGCCGTACCTGATCCATCGCGACCCGCGCTGGTGGCCTCACCCGGACGAGTTCGATCCGTCTCGATGGGACACCGCCCGCCCGGCGCCCGGGACCTACATACCGTTCGGCGCCGGGCCTCGCTACTGTCTTGGCCAGGCGGCGGCGATGCGTCAGCTCACCCTCGCCACGTCCCGTATCGCCCAGCGTTTTCACGTACACGCGCCGAACGCGGACGCCGCGGAACCCGAATTCTGCGGACGCCTCGCACCGGCGGGCCTGCGCGCCGCGTTCCTCCCGACCGGCCTGCCCGCCGAATCCCGCCCGACCGGCCCTGAGCCTTGACGATTAAGTCCGCTCGAATGCTTGCGTCCTGGTCTATATGCCTATGTGTCTATGTGGCGCGTGAGGCCCCGTTCTTCGCGGCGGAGCGGTCGACGGACGGCCCTGGCGGAGCCAGCTCGGGCGTGGTGGAGTCCGTCATGGCCGGTTGCTCTTCGGCCTGCCGTTCCGGCGAACCGGCGACGTCTATGGTCGGCTGCTCCGGCACACTGGCAGCGTCCACAGCCGGCCGCTCCGGCGAACTGCCGGCGTCCACAGCCGGCTGTTCCGGCGCGCTGGCAGTGTCCACGGTCGGCGCACTCCTCGCGGAGCGTTCGAAGAAGCGCAGTAGCTCCACAGGCAGTGGCATGACCAGTGTGGAGGTCTTCTCGGCCGCCACCTCCACCACGGTCTGCAGCAGCCGCAGCTGAAGCGCGCCAGGCGCCTCGGTCATGATGGCCGCGGCGTCGGACAGCTTCCGCGCCGCCTGGAACTCTCCGTCCGCGGTGATCACCCTGGCCCTGCGTTCTCGCTCGGCCTCGGCCTGGCGGGCGATCGGTCGCTTCATGCCCTCGGGCAGATGGACATCCTTGATCTCCACGCGGTCGATGTGGATGCCCCAGCCGAGCGCAGGGCTGTCGATCATCAGCGCGAGGCCCTTGTTCAGCTGCTCGCGGTTGGACAGCAGGTCGTCCAGATCGCTCTTGCCGATGATCGAGCGCAGTGAGGTCTGCGCCACCTGCTCGATCGCGAACAGATAGTCCTGCACCGCGATGGCCGCCCGCAGCGGCTCCACGACGCGGAAATAGGCGACGGCGTCGACCTGAACGGAGACGTTGTCACGGGTGATGCCCTCCTGCGTGGGCACCGGCATCGTGACAATCTGTATGTTCACCTTCTTCATCCGATCCGCGACCGGAATGAGGAAGGTGATCCCTGGCGGGCGGACCTCCCGCTGAGCCCTGCCGAAGCGGAAGACCACACCGCGCTCCACCTGGTTGACGACCCTGATGGCGCTGACGGCCACCCAGACCGTCAACAGGACGATCAGCCCGAGCACGATATTGATGATCATGGCGTGCCCCTTCCAGCTCAAGGCTAGATCCGGGGACGCACCTGTCAGGCAAGGAAGGCGTCAAGTCCTGGTCAACGCCGTGGACAAGCTCAGGACGAGCCCGCCTGCGGGTCGACGTGGAGCAGGTCGGTCAGGCGGCGGATGTCGGCACGGATCGCCCACCGCAGCAGCCACCTCAGCACCGGCTCCAGCAACCTCTCAGAGGCGGCGCGCGGGGCGACGCGTACGTGATCTCTCGCACTTCGACCACCCGGCGATGATAAGGCCGCGCCCGAGGAAAGTGACGGCGCGCGGTCGTCGCTCTCCCCGGGCGTCATCGATGGCTCAGTTCGGCGGGATCATTCCGTTCTTGGAGACCGGTACAGCCAGCTGCATGGCGGCGGTCAGCCTGGCGTCCTCGGCCGGCAGGTTGGCCAGCACCGGGTTGAGGTGCTTCAGGGTTAGCGGCACCGGCGTGATGGTCGAGGCGGTGATGTCGAACTTCTCCAGGTCGACCCAGCGCACGATGTTCATCACGTCCGCCGGGATGGCGTCACCGGACTTCTGCACCGGCACGCAGAGCTGGCGGGCGGCGGCGACCCGGGCGTCCGAGGTCGGGATCTGGTTGGTCAGCACCGGGTTGAGCTGGGTGAGGGTGAGGCCGACGTTCATGGCCGGGTTCGGGGTGTGGGCGTAGCACAGCAGGTCGATGTGGGAGATGAGCCGCAGGACGTCCGAGGAGGGCACCACGCCGTTCTTGGAGACCGGGACGCACAGATGCTCAGGCACGTTCAGAACGACTCCGATGCCCGGTACGTTCTGCAGCACCGGGTTGAGGTGGCGCAGCGCCAGGCTCAGGTTGAGCGAGGGGCCGGTGACCCGGTAGCACGACAGGTCGACGAACCTGATGAAATCGAGGACGCCCGGCGGTGGGATCACGCTGTTCTTGGCCACCGGGACGCACAGCTGCTCGCGCTGTCCGAGCGTGACTTGCAGGTTCGGCTGATTGGCGAGTACGGGGTTGAGGTGCCGCAGCTTCAGGGTGATGGCCGGCGGTTGGTACGGGGTGGTCTTGAAGCATTCCAGGTCGAGGTTCGTCACGAATGCATTCGGCGTCGGCAGGGCCAGTGCCTGCGCGGGCGGCGCGACGAGGAAGGCCACGACGAACATGGCGATACCGGCGGAGAAGAGACGTCGCACGAGGTTTTTCGCGCGGCGTTGTGGTGCGACCGTTCTGTCCATAAATGGCGCTCCATTCCAGTAGGCGATGCCTTGACTGTGCGCCCGCGCAAGCGACCTAACAAGGCTGGTGACCGCTTTTTGCCACAATGGCGAAACGACCGGGGCCGATCAAAAGATGGGCCGCTTTTCGGCCAGAAATATCCGGCCTATTCTTCGCGTATTCAATAGCGACCGCGAATCAGCGAGGCGACTGACCGACCTTGCGGAGCACCACGCCGAGCAAGCGGTCCGTCGTCATATATCCGGAACGGCGAGAGTCGTATGAACGGTCCGCGTTGTCCCCCAGCACGACCAGATGGCCGGCGGGCACGCGGGTACCCGGCGCGGTCCGCAGCGCGGGCACCGTCTCCCTGGGTATCGGGTCGCCCGGGACGGCCGCGACGCGCTTGACGATCCAGCGCGCGACCCTCTCACCGCTCCAGCGCGCGACCCTCTCACACCGGCGAGCCGCCCTCCCGCCCCTCCGCCGAGCGGCCCTCTCGGCACTCCGGCGAGCACCACGACCTGCCCCGTACGCAGTGAACGGGGTGACGCCCGCCGGACGACCAGGCGCTCGCCCGGCCGATACGTCGGCAGCATGCTCTCCCCATGAACGGTCACCACCACATACCGCCTGCGCAGCCACAGGACGCCGAGCACCACCACGGCGACGCCGGCGAGCACGCCGATCAACGCGCCGCTCCCGTCGGGCGGACCTCGTCCCGATAGTTCGGGTCGACCTCGTCCCGAGAAACCGCAGCATGGTCGCCTTGCGCTCGTCGCGCAGCCGGTGACGGGCGCGCTCAGCCCATTCGCCGGGCAGCCCGGTCAGCGGGTCGCCGCGCCACAGCGCGAGCGCCTCGCCCAGCAGCGGCGCCGGATCCGGCTCGGCCATCGCCTGATAGGCGAGGCTCCGGAAGCGCGACACGTCCACCGCGGACTCGTCCACGTCGAGCAGGTAGCCGCCGGGCCGCTGGACGACGGCGCCACCGCCGGCCAGTACGTCGCGGCGGATGCGGGTGATGACGGTGTAGAGGGTGCGCCGCGCGCCGGGCGGAACCTGCTCGCCCCAGACCCGGGCGAGGAGCCTCTCGACGGCCACGACCCGGCCGACCTCCCACGCGAGCGCGGCGAGTGCGAGCGCGACCTGCGGCGGCCGTACGGGGCGGGTCTGGCCGAACGCTCCACCTCGACGGGTCCGAGCAACCGAATCAGCACGACGGTCTACTCCCTGCTCGTGAATCTCCGAGCGTAACGAGGCCCCACTTGCTGGATCCGCTCGCCCGTGGCTACCTTGTGATCATGCAGTACGTCGACGTGGCCAGCAGACTGCTGCTGCTCACGATGTTCACGCTCGCGCTGGTGGGCAAGGTCTCCAGCCGCCGGGCCTGGGACGAGTTCGTCGCCTCGGTCGGCGCGATGGGACTGGTCGGCGGCGTGAAGGTCCCGGCGGCGGTCGCCACGGTGGTGGCCGAGGGCGGGGTCATCGTGCTGGCCGCGGTTCCCCTTCGCTGGGCCGGATCGGCGTCGTTCGTCCTCGCGGCCGGGCTGCTCGGGTGTCTGACCGTCGCCGTCGCGCTGGTCGTCCGGAAGGGGAAGACGGTGGCCTGCCGCTGCTTCGGCCCCACCCAGACGCCCTTGGGCGTAGAACACGTGGTGCGCAACGTCGTGCTCGTCGTGATCGCCCTGCTCGGGCTGGCGGGGTCGCTGGTGAGCGGTTCCTTCGACCCGGCGCTCAGCGTGGTGGTCGGCGTGTTCGGCGCCACTCTGGGGCTGCTGTTCGCCCGATGGGACGATCTCGTCTCGTTGCTGGCGCCGTCGTGATCATCGTTAGCGCACGATCCCGGGCCGCGGGCGACTGATCGCCGGGGGCCGTCGCTACCCTGAGCGGGATGGACATCCAGCAGCTCCGTTACTTCGTGGCCGTGGCCGGTGAGCTCCACTTCGGGCGCGCCGCCGAACGGCTGCACGTGACGTCGTCCCCGCTCAGCCGCCGCATCAGGGAGCTGGAGAAGGAGCTCGGCAAGGACCTGTTCGACCGCGGTTACCACCAGGTCGAGCTGACCGCCTTCGGGCGGGCGTTCCTGGAGCCGGCCCGCGACGTGCTGGCCCGCTTCGACGCGCTGGCGGACCTCGCGGCCGGGCCCGTCGCCGTCGCCCCGGCCGTACGGGTGGGGGCCACGCCGCTCGCCCCCACCCAGGTCCTGGACCTGGTGCTGGAGACGTTCGCGCGGGTGAGCCCCGGGATCGAGCTGCCGGTGAGCCTGGAGCCATCGGCGGGGCTGCTCGCCCTGCTGGCGGCGCACCGGCTGGACATCGCCGTCGTCCACCTGCCCGTGGACGCTCCCGGCCTCGAGAGCCTGGCCCTCGCCGAATACAGCTTCGCCATCGCCATGCGGGCCGACGACCCGCTGGCCGGCCGGGCCCGGCTCACGCTCGGCGACCTGGCCGACCGGCAGATGCTGCTCACCTCGTTCAAGGTGCACCCGCTGGTGATGAAGGGGCTGCGCGACCACCTGCGCGAGGGCGGGGTCACCCGGATCCGGGAGATGCCGCACAGCGACGTCGTGCAGATCGCCGCGCACATCACCCACTCGCGCGCTCTGTCCCTGATAACGCCCAGCACGATCGCGGGCCGCGTCCTGGCCGAGTCCGGGCTCGTCCTCGTGCCGCTGGACGACCCGGACCTGCACTTCCGGCTGGGCGTGGTCTGGCCGGCGGGCGCGGCGGAGCGCGGCGGCCCGCTCGCGAGCGTCATCACGACCCTGCGCGAGCGCGCCACCGACCCGCTCACCATCCTCTGATCGCCCCGGCCGAGCCGGTGCCCGGTCAGAGGGGCAGCGGGATGCGATCGACGAACCAGTACAGGCTGACCGCCACGATGGGGACCGACAACGCGACCACGCCCCAGCGGGCGGCGGGCGTGCGGCGCAGCAGCACCAGCAGTGGGAACAGCACGGCGACGATCGCGAGCTGCGCGGCCTCGATACCGAGATTGAAGCTCAGCAGCGACAGGAGCAGCTCCCACGATCCGCTCTGGTCGATGTCCAGCGCGCCCGCGAAGCCGAGCCCGTGCACCAGGCCGAAGGCGAACACGATGGGCAGCCGCCACCGGCCCAGCCGGTCTTCGCCCCGGCCCAGGAGGTTGGCGAGGGCCACGACGATGATCGACCCCGCGATGATCGGCTCGACGATCTGACCGGGAACGTCCACCACCCCCATCGCCGCCAGGAGGAACGTGATGCTGTGGGCGGCGGTGAAGGCGGAGGCCGTGATGACGACGTCCCGCAGGCGGCGCGCGCCGATGAGCAGCGCGAGCAGGAAGAGGACGTGGTCGAGGCCGAACAGCAGATGCTCGGCGCCGAGCAGGAAGAACTCCCCGATCTGGTTCGGCGCCGGATGCTCGCCGACCTTCAGCGTCGGGTTGGCCGCGGCCAGGACGGCGGAGCCCTTCTCGCCGTCGACGTCGTAGCGGACCATGGTCTTCGTACTGTGGACGAAGCTCTCGGCGTCGGGGAACAGCGCGCTGGAGATCGCGTGCGCTCCCCCGCCGTCGCCCTGGCAGGCGTAGGCGTAGGTCAGCACGGCGAAGGCCACCTTGTCGCGCAGGCGTATGTCCGCCGCGCCCACCTGCGTGGGCGCGCACGGCTTGTCCTCGTACGCCACGGCGAAGCGGCGCGTGACGTACGTGGTCACGGCGTCGCGGTTGATCGTGAGCTGGCGGAGCTGCTCGGCCCGTTCCTTGGCCTCGTAGGCCTCCGCGTAGAGCCAGGCCGACTTCATGAGCAGGTCGTACTCGAGGTCGAGCACGACCTTGACGTTCGCCCCTGTCCCGGTCACCTCGGCCTGGGCGGTCGTCGTGACGTCGTGCGCCGCCGCCGGGGCGGGACGCGCCAGGCCGGCCAGCACGCCGCCGAGGACGACGGCGAGGAGGAGGGTGGCCAGCCGCCGCATATGGGGCATGTCTCGTGTCTCCAAGAGGGGGATGCCGCCCCGGACCAGGTCCGGGGCGGCGGATGGATCAGCGGTTGAACCAGTGATAGAGGGGCGAGTCAGGCCCCCACTTGCCCGGACGGCCGTCCTTGTCCTTCGTGACGAAGACGCTCGGCTCGGACGCGGTCACGCCGCCTCCAGCGGAGCGTGCCGTGACGAACCAGGCGTAGGCCGTGTCGTCCTTGAGCCGGTCCCAGGTGACCGAGGCCACCTCGCCGGACGTCACCGTGCTCTTGCCGATGATCCGGCTGGGCTTGTAGAGCGCCAGGGAGTCGGTCTGGAAGCTCGTCGTACGAGAGGTGAGATCGACCGGCAGCACCATGTTGTCCTCCTTGCCGTTGTAACGGCGCAGCGGATCGAACTCGGTGGCGCCGAAGTCGTTGAGCAGCGGCGAGTAGGTGTCCACGCTCAGCTCCGCCCGCTTGACGTTGAACGACAGCAGCCGGAAGAAGCTCGCGCCGAACTGGAGCTGGTCGTCCGGCTTGTACCCGCCGATCTCGGTGAGCCCGAGACGGTCGGCCGAGACCGTGTAGAACTGGTAGTCCGCCAGCAGCTCGACGACGCCGTTGCCGACCTGGCCCACCTTCGGCTTCACGTTGGTGCCCACGCCGTGCTCGTGACCGGCGAGGATCAGGAAGACGTTCGGGTTCTTCTCGACCACGGTCTTGTACAGCATCGAGCCGTCGGGCGCGGAGAATCCGGCGCCGCGCCCGTCGGGGTTGGTGCTCGGCACGAGGTAGTCGTGGGAGAGCAGGATGCCGTTACGGCCCGGGAACTTCTTGAAGATGGAGTCGGCCCACTCGGCCTCGTCCCTCGTCACGCCGTACGACAGGCCGACCACCACGAAGTCCAGCCCGCCGGCGGAGAACAGGTCGTAGTGGTTCTGGTTGTCGCCTTCCTTCCACGGGCCGCCGTACTTGGCGTGCTGCCAGCCCTGTGAGGCGTCCTGGTACCGGTTGGGGCCGTAGTACTTGTTGTAGATCGCCTCCGGCCCGTCCTCGGTGCCCGACTGGTTGTCGTGGTTGCCGGCGATCACGCCGTTGGGGATGTTCGCCTCGTCCAGCACGCGCTGCTGCTTCGACGACACCTCGAACTCGCCCGCGATCTGCTTCTGCGTGGCCTCGTCGGCGGGCTTGCGGATGTTGTTCTCGATGATGTCGCCGGTGTGCGCGACGTACGAGATCTTGCGCTGGTCCTTGTTCGCCTTGATCCAGTCGACGACGCCGGAGTAGGCGCGCTCCCACACCGCGCGCTCCTCGGGCGTCTCCTGCTCGACCGCGCCCTCGGAGATGTACTGGGTGTCGGTGTAATGGACCATCGAGAAGTCGTACGTGGCGGGGTCGGCGAAGCCGTTCGGGTCGCCGGGCTCGACATCGTCGGCGAACGGGTCCTCACCCGTCACCATGACGTGGACCTGCCGCCTGTCGATGTACTTGGTGTCGACGACGGCCGTGAGCGCGGTCTTGCCCGTGGCGGCGCCACGGGCGCTCGTCAGCAGATCCCACGTCTTGGCCTTGGTGTTCCACACCCGCAGCGCGACCAGGCGCTCGGGGTCGATGGCGCCCTCCCACCGCAGGACCGGCGAGTCGACGTGCCCCTCCACCTTGACGTCGAACCGCTGGTACGTGATGTCCCGGCCGGTGGGCGCGTCGAGCGTCTTGCCGTCGGCCGGGTCGAGCCCGTCCGTCCTGACGCGCTTCTCCCCCGGAACCTGCAAGGTCGTGGGAACGGTCAGGGTCGTGCCCTGGTACGCCTGCTCCGGAGCCAGGATCTTGGCCTCCGAGAACGTCGCCGTCAGCTTGCCGCCATCAGGCTCCGCGACCTTCGCCGAAAGCTTGACGGGGTCCGACACGTCGACGGTGCCCAGAGCCGGGGTCAGCTCGGCGGGGACGTCCGGGATGCCCGCGGACTCGAAGACGACCTCGCGGACCGCGGTGTTGCCGAGACCGTCGGCGCCGGTCACGGCCAGCGTGTGCTTGCCGGCTCGAAGACCGGGCCCCACCTTGGCGCCCAGTTCGATCGGCTGGCCGTCGAGCTTGACGTCCGGCCCGGACACCACCGCCGAGGCGTCCTCGAGCTTGACGTCCAGGATCACCGAGGCGGTGATCTTCTCGTTCGCGGCCGGGACGCTCTTGGCGACCTTCGGCGCCGAGTTGTCCGTGACCAGCAGGCGCGTGGCGGCCTTGCCCGCGGCCGAGATGGCCTCCAGCGTGTGCTTGCCGTCCTTGATGGCCGCGGTGTCGAGGTCGGCGCGCAGGCCGCGGGCCTGGGCGTCAACAAGGAACTCCAGGTCGATCTCGGTCAGCGGGTTCACGTTGTCGCCGCAGTTGCCGTCGCCCATGCCGTACGAGGTCTTGATCATCTGACCGGTCGCCGTGCCACCCGCCGGGGTGAGGGCGATGTTCGAGATCGCGAAGTCGTCGCGGTTGTTGCCGCACGAGGTCGGGAAGGTGCCGGCCACGAAGTCGATGGTGTTCCAGCCGGGCACCAGGAACTCGTTCGGGATCGTGAAATCGACCCGGCGGCTGACGAAGTCGCCGTCGAGCACGACCTTCTGGCCGTTGACGAGCAGGTAATTCTGGTAGCGCGCCTCGATCGAGTTGGTGCCCACGTTGAAGCTGAGGGTCGCGTCGCCCGAGCCGAGCGTCTCGACGACGTGCGCCGCCGGGGCGTCGATCGTGTAGCGCAGCTCGGCCTCGCGCAGGGCGGCCTGGTTGCTGCCGCAGGTGCCGTCGCCCATCTCGTACGACGACTTGATGTCCTGGCCCTTGACGGTGGCCCCGGCCAGGGCGAGGTCCAGGTTGGTGATCGTGAAGTCGTCGCGACCGTTGCCGCAGGTCTCCTTGTAGTCGCCGGTGACGAGCTTGATCGTGTTGTCGCCGGAGACCAGGAACCTGGCCGGGACCGCGACGGTCACCCGCTGGTTCACCCAGGAGCCGCCCAGGTCGACGCGCTTGCCGTTGACGAGCAGGAAGTTGTCGTACTTGTCGTCGATCGAGTCCGCGCCCACGTCGAAACTGAGCTTCGCGGCGCCGTTGCCGAGCGTCGCCTTCGTGACGGGCTCGGCGCCGTCGACGGTGAGCGACTTGACGCCGCCCTCGGCGGTGGCCGGGACGTTCGCGAAGACCGGCTTGGTGCCCGCCACGAGCGTGCCGTCCGTGGGCATCAGCCGCGGCGCGCCGGCCGGAGCGTTGTTCACGGTCACGGTGTTCTTGACGCTCGCCCCGGCCGCGGTCGTGGCGGTGATGGCGTGCTCGCCGTTGGTCAGCGTCGTCGTGTCCACCTCCGCCGTGAGACCAGTGGTGCCCTGCGGGTCGGCCTGGACGAAGAACTTGAGCGTGGCCCGCTTCAGCAGCGAGGTGTTCGTGCCGCAGCTGCCGTCGCCGAAGGACAGGGTGTACGGGTTGTCCTCGCCGTCCGCGACCTCGCCGAGCAGTTCGAGGCCCACGTCGGACAGCACGAAGTCGTCGTAGTTGACGCCGCAGGAGGACTGGACGGTGCCGACGACGATCTCCACGGTGTTCTCGCCCTTGACGAGCTGCTCGTTGGGGATGTCGATGGTGGCCCGCTCGTTGACGTAGTCGCCGATGTCGGTGCGGTGCGCGCCGTTGACGAGGACGTAGCTGTGGTACTGCGCCTCCGTGGAGTTCGTGCCCACGTCGAAGCGGAGCTTCGAGACGCCCACGGTCTTGGTGGCGTTGACCGCCCCGCCGTCGATGGCGAGTTTCGTGACGCTGTCCCCGGCCGCGACCGGGGCTGCCACGACCTTCACCTTGCCCTCAAGGTAGGACCCGCTGATGGGAGTGAGCGTCGGAGGGCTCTGGGAAGTGGTCGGCGTCGGGGTCGGGGTCGGCCGTCCCCGATCCGCGTCCGCCGGCCCAGGGTCGGCGTACGCCGCCGTCACGAGGCTGCTCACGAGTAGCGCCACGGCCGTGCCGACGGCGGCCAGGCGCCCCCGGCTCCGTACGCCGCCGAATAAATGTCTTGCTGCTGGCCGCATCAGGCGCAGTCCCTTCACTTGCATGCTCACACGGACAACCGGCCAGGCCGGTTGCCCTCAAGCGGACACGTTGGAGCGCACGTGTGAACGCTGTGCATGGAGAGACTGACGGGAAGAAGAACTGTGCGTGCTCGCTGCCACCGCCGTCGGCCATGACCTGGTCGATCACCCGTCTCTACATGGCTCACGCGCCGTGCTCGCACGGCGCGTGAGCCCTTGCCTTGCAGGGGTCGGACGGCTTACCAGTCGCCCTTGTAGAGCTGGCCGCGTACCGCGCCGCCCGGGAACGCGGCGGTGTGCAGGTTGGCGTACCAGTTCTTCGGCTTCTTCCAGATGCGGCGGGCCACAGCGGTAGAGGTGGTCGTGCTGCCCGCGATGCCGTTGACGCTGGCGGGCAGGCCCTTCTCGGCGGCGAAGAAGGGCACCACGACCGGCCCGTTCTTGCCCTTCGGGGCGCGGTGGATGTGCGCGCCGACCGGTGGCCCGACCCCCGCCCACGCGGCGGCGAACCACACCCGGTTGCCCTCCGGCTGCACCAGCCACCCGGCGCGCCCGTCGCGGTCGCCGACCTTCATGCCGGGCGCCGGTATCTCCTGATGCCCGTCGGCCCGCGTGGTGAGCGTGGCGCCGAACCCGTGCGACAGCACCGACTCCAGCTCCACCGGGCGGATCCGGTACAGCTGAGCCCGTACGGCGCCGCCGCCGAACTCGGCGTTGTGCAGGTTGGCGTACCACTTGCCGGGGTGGCTGACGATGCGGCTGAGCAGCGCGCCGTCCTGCACCTGGACCGTGCCCTTGACGGCGTGGAACGTGGCGGGCAGTGCCTCGCCGAAGAACGGGACCCTGACGTCGCCGTTCTCACCGGCCTCGCCACGGTGGATGTGGAACCCGCTGGGCGCGTCCACTTGGCTCCACCGGACGGCGTAGTCGACCCGGTTGCCATGGATCCGGAACACGGCGAGCGCGCTCCCGTCCACGTCACCTACCTTCATGCCCTGGGCGGGCACTTCGTTCGCGCCTTTGAGCGAGGCGGCCAGGTAAACGGGGGTGGTCGCTTGTGCGGAAATCGGGCTGAGCGAGGAGGCGATCAGTACGAGGGAGGCAGCAAGGCCGGGGACAATGAGGGTGCGCATGTTCATGATTACCCTTTCCGTTCTCTCTCGGCCTGGTACGGCTGCCTCCCTTGTGGGGTTCAACTGCTGATAAATGCGCATTCTCGGCGATATGTGGCGCAGTGGTGCTGACCTGCCGATCCTCGCCCGCTTGGACGACCGGCTCAGGCCAGGCCCGCCACGCCGGTCGCGGCCGTCATCACCCGGAAGTTCACCGCCCGTGCCGCCGACGCCGGTCCGGGTAAGCCGCCGGCCATCAGCGCACTCCCGGCCAGGACACCCCCGGCCTTCAACAGGTCTCGCCGATCCATAGGATGCCCTCTCGTCGTGAAGAGATCGGAGGTGTTAGGCACCAATGACGGTATTTCGGGCGTTGAGTACGGTCAAGGCTCTGTAAAGATCCGAGTTCCTTGCTTATGCAACCGCTTGCCGGGCCGTTGAAGGGTCGGTCAGGGACGCGGGCTCGGGTGCCCACGTCCCTGACCGCTGCATCCTCAGCGGGCGCAGGTCGTCAGGCCGGGGCGCCAGCGGCAGGCGATGGCGGCGAACCCGCCCTCCGCCTTGACCTCCACCGGCAGCGTGCCGCCCTGCACCACGTGCGTCTCACGGACGAGCCCGTCGGTGCCGTCCCCGGTCACCTCGACCAGCCACCGCCCCCGTAGGAAGGCCGTCGGCACCTGCAGCGTCCGGGCCACCCCGGAGACTCCGGCGCCGATGAACCAGCGGTCGCCGCTGCGCCGGGCCATCACCGTGTGGTCGGCCGGCTTCCCGGACAGCAGCCGCGTCTCGTCCCACACCGTGGGCACCTGGTCGAGGAAGCGTTCGGCCTCGGGCCGCGCCCGGTAGGCCTCCAGCGACCCGGCCAGGTTCTCCAGCCCCGACTCGAACACCACCGACAGCGCCAGCTCGTGCGCGTCGGAGGTGGGCCGGCCGGGGCGCTGGAAGGCCATCGGCGTGTAGTCCATCGAGCCGATCTCGTTCCTGGTGTACGGCAGGGCCGCCAGGTGGCTGGTGGTCAGGTTCGACGACTTCTCCGCGCCGTGCACTCCTTCCATGCTCATCACCTGGGGCCACGTGCGGTTGATCCCCTTGGGCACGGTCGAGCCGTGGAAGTTGACCATGAGCTGGTTGTCGGCCAGGTCACGCAGCGTCCCGTCGTACCACTGCAGGCGCTCCTGCGCCTCGGAGTCGATGAAGTCCAGCTTGACACCCTTGACACCCCATTGACGCAGCAGCCCGAAGCGCTGGACGCGCTTGTCGTGGGTGTCGAAGTCGGAGAATCGCAGCCAGGTCATGATGCTGACCCCGCGAGCCTTGCCGTACTCGACGAGCTCGGGTATCCAGCTGAATTCGGCCGTCCGATCCGTCCAGGCCCGCTCGCCGGTGACCGGGTCGTCATACCAGCCGGCGTCCACCAGCACGTACGGCCAGCGGTGCTGGGCGGCGTAGTCGACGAACTCCTTCTGCCGCTCAAGGCTCTGCTGCACGCTCCGGCCACCGGCCAGCCAGCTCCACAGCACCTTGCCCGGCTTGATCCACGAGGTGTCGGCGACCTGGGATCCGGGGGCGAGGTCGTCGACGAGGGTGGACTCGGTGACGGTCGCGAGGTCGCCCGTGACCATGACCCGCCAGGGCGTGGTCAGACCGTGGTCGTAGGGGACCCGCGCGTCCCAGAGGGCGATCTTGTAGGTGTCCTGGTCGCGCACCAGGCGGGGGCCGGTGTAGGAGCCGTTCAGCGCCGACTCGGCCAGCAGGAGGTGGTTGCGGCCGACCCCGAACAGGGCGGGCATCTGGTATTCGGCCGGGGGGACGTCGGCGTACTGGATGAACGGGTTCTCGTAGTCGCGGCGATATCCGGCCAGCCAGGCGGTGGACCCGGCGGGGACGGCGAACGCCGACGCCTCACCGAGGACGGCGCCCGCGCCGGACAGCTCGTAGCGGTAGGCGACGCCGTCGCGGGCGGCCCTGACGACCAGGTCGAGCTTGGAGTCTCCGCGAGCGAAGCGGAAGCGGGTCTCGTTCATCACGGACAGGCGATTGAGGCGCTTGCCGGCGGTGGTGGTGTACTTCTCGACGACCACGCGGCCGGAGCGGCCGGTCAGGCTCAGGCCGGTGGTGAGGTCGGCCTGTTCCGTGGTGACGCCGAGCGGGCTGGGTTCGAGTACGGTCGCGCCGTCGCGAGACACGGCCACGGACGGGCGGCCTTGCGCGTCGAGGTGGACGGTGGCGACGGGGCCGCCTGTGGGGGCCTTGACGGTCCAGGTGTCGGTAGGGGCGGTGGCGGTGGGAACGGTGAGCAATCCGGCCAGCAGTGTGCCGGTGATAACCCAGTGCAACTGGTGCCTCCCGAGAGGGCTGGGGTGTGCAACCGATTGTACTGGTAATTAACTTCCTCAAGAATTGAATTGTCCAGCCGCGAGGCCTGGGGGACCTTGGGGGCCGTGGGTCAGCACATGGTCCACGAGGTCGACTCGGTGCGCTGTGTCGGCGAGGTGAGCCGGAAGACGACCGTGTGCTTGGACCCGAGCTCGGGGGTGATCTGCTTCTTCGACCCGAAATAGTCGCTTCGGCCGTAGGACGGGATCCGCCTGGAGCCGCTCTCGATCACCTGGCCGTCGACGAGCCACTGGTAGGAGAACAGGGCTCCCATTTCGGAGGAGTCAATGCCGACGCCGAAGCCCAACGAGCCCCTGTAGCAGGTGATCCCCGCGTCGTTGATCTTCGACGAGCCGGCGACCCGCACGTAGGCGAGGCTGAAGGAGGCGGTCTTGGTCTTCTTGGTCGCGGTCGGCGACGGGCGGGTTGTCGCCGGTTTCTTCGTCGCCGTGCTCGTGGGCTTGTTCGTAGGCGTGCTCGTAGGCCTCGGCGTGTTCTTGGGCGTGTTCTTGGGGGTAGAGCGGACGGGCGTGCGCTCCGGCGACGGCTCGGGGCTGGAGGGCGTGTGCGTGGGCTTGTTGGTGGAGCGCGAGTGCGTGGGCTTGGGAGTGATCGGTGAGGTCTGCGTTTTCTTGGGCGCGGCGGTCTTTTTGTGCTTGGTCGTGGTGACAGAGGGGGACGGCTCGCTGGAGTTCGCGGCCAGAGCCGATAGAGCGGCGCCCCCGTTCAGCGGGCCTTTCCAGACGACGACGCCGGCCGCCAGACACACGGCGACCACTCCGGAGACGACCGCGACCAGCGGAAAGCGACGACGCGGCCGCGCGGGACGCTGACCGCCACCTGCCGGAACATGCCCCGGCGTGGGTGGGGCGTACTGAGCCGCCGGCGGCATGTGCTGGTTTCCGGCGCTGTTGGCCCCGCCGAGCAGGCGCAGCAGGACGTCCCGCATCTGTGGGCGGGCGGCCGGGTCCTTGGCCAGGCAGGCGTACACGACCGAGCGCAGCGGCTCCGGCAGGTCGCCCAGGAACGGCTCCTGGTTCAGGATGCGGTTGATGACCGCGGGCAGCGAATCCTCGCCGAACGGCGGCGTGCCCGTCGCCGCGTACACCATGACCGAGGCCCAGGCGAAGACGTCCGCCGCCGGGCCGACATGCGCGCCGGCGAGCTGCTCGGGGGCCATGTACGCGGGCGTCCCGACGACGCTGCTGGTGACGGTGACGGCGGAGTCGGCGACGCGGGCGAGGCCGAAGTCGACGACGCGCGGCCCGTCCCGTCCGAGCAGGACGTTCGCGGGCTTGAAGTCGCGGTGCACGATGCCCGCCTGGTGGATGGCGGTCAGCGCGGTGGCCGTGCTGACGGCCAGGCGCTGCAGGTCGCCGCCGACATGGCGGCCGGCCTGCTGCAGGGAGGGGCCTTCGACGTACTCGCTGACGATGTACGGACGTCCGCCCATCGACGCGTCGAGCACCTGGGCGACGCAGAACGGCTCCACGCGCCGGGCCGCGGCGATCTCCTTGGCGAAGCGGTCGTCGCCGCCGAGGGACTGCCGCAGCACCTTGACGGCCACCGGCCGCCCGTTCGGAGCCTGACCGAGGTAGACGATGCCCTGGCCGCCCTCGCCGAGACGCCCGATGATCCGGTAGGCCGCGATCGCCTCGGGGTCGCCGGGGCGCGGCGGTTCGGCATTCGGCATGAGTGGGGTGACTCCTGTGACGGCCGGAACGGACCCCATGCACCTTAACGGGATAGATCCCGATTTTCAGGTACGTTACGCGATCTCCACCCCAGGCCGTCAGAGGCGGTAGACGCGGGTGGCCGTCGCGGCGAACACGTCCCGGATCTCCTCGGCGGATCGGCCCGAGAGCACGTCCTGCCACGTAGAAACCAGGGTGGGCAGGTCGGTCCAGAGCTTCTCGATCGGGAAGTTGCTGCCCCACATACAGCGACCGGAGCCGAACAGCTCCAGGCACGTAGCCACCACCAGCTCGATCAACGACCGGTCCACGCGGTGCACGAAGGTGCCCTGGCCGGTGAGCTTCACCACGACATTCGGCCGCTCGGCCAGCAGCCTCAGGCCACGGGTCCACTCCGCGACGGCCGTCGGCTCGGCGTCGACCAGCATTCCGGCGTGGACCAGCACAAATGTCACGTCCGGAAAGTCAGACACGAGGGCCGCGGCGTCGGCCATCTGGGCGGGGAACACCTGGAGCTCGAACAGCCAGCCCAGGTCGGCGAGCGCGCCTATGTTGCGCCGGAAGACGGGGTCCTTCATGCGGTCGGGAGCGGCGGCGAAGCGGAACTCCGGCCGTTCGTGCCAGTGCAGTTGCAGCCGGGTGCCGCGCACGAGCGGGGTGACGGCCGCCTGCCTGCGCAGGATGCCGACCGCGCCTTCGTCGAACAGGTCGGCCGAACCCACCACGGCGGTGGGCCAGCCGGTCTCGGCGTGTACGTCGCGCAGCCACCGCACCTCGTCCACGGAGCAGTCGAGCGGCCAGTTGGTCTGGACATAGACCGCCGAGGTGATGCCGCAGGCGGTGGCCTCCCCGGCGTACTCGGAGGCGGGGTAGTCGCGGCGGATCGGCTCATACGGGCCGAAGATGCGCGGGACCATCTCCCCCTGGAGCCAGGGCAGGTCGGCGGCCCGCCAGATGTGGTGGTGCGCGTCCACGATTCCAGCCAAAACTAGGCTCCCAGGGGTCGCAGGGTGGACCAGCGCCGCGCCGCGGTATGGCGGGGGCCGGACAGGACGGCGGGCAGGCGGCGTACCTCCGCCAATGCGGTGGGCAGATCGCGTACGCCGCCGAGGTGGTCCAGGCTCGGGAGCTGGGCGGCCATGGCGCGCGTGGCGGGGCGGTAGGTCGGCGAGCAGGCCAGCGGGGACCACCAGACGAGCCGGTGGCCGAGCCGCGACAGCCGGGCCGTGGCGCGCACCATGGGGGTGCAGTCGCCGCGTTCGAGCCCGTCGGACAGCACGATCACGAGCGCGCCTCGGGCGAGCGCCGCGAAGCGCGGGTTGCCCAGGAACCGCGCCAGCGCCGCGCCGATCGCCGTGCCGCCGTCCGCGTCCGTGACCAGCCCCGACACAGCCCGCAGCGCCTGGTCGGCGTGCGGGTGCGACAGCGCGGCGGTGATCCGGGTGAGCCGGGTGCCGAAGGTGAACACCTCGGTACGGGCCGGCGCCGCGCGCAGCGCGGTGTGCGCGACGCGGAGCAGGTCCGGGGTGTGCAGCCGCAGCGAGCCGGAGACGTCGACCAGGATCAGCAGGCGGCGCGGACGCGGCGGGCGGGCGAGGCGGCGCAGCTCGATGATCTCCCCGTCGTGGCGATGGGCGCGCCGCCACGCGTGCCGCACGTCCAGCCGGTCCCCCGACCGGGCCGGGCGGCGCCGCCGTGACGGCGTGGCGGGGAGTACGGCGGGCCAGGCGGCTTCGAGCGTGCGCATGAGCGCGTGCCGCCCCTCGCCGGTCCGGCCGAACTCGCGGGTTCCGTAGGTGCTCAGGGTGCTGGCATCGATGCCGTCGCCCGGCCGTACCTCACGGGGTGGGTCGTCCTCGCCGGGTCCGCCGGGGGACGGCGCCTCGCCGTCGTCGCCTTCGGGCGGCGGGTCTTCCCCGGCGGGGCCGCCCTGCCGGAACCAGGCGTCGAAGACCCGGTCGAAGGCGGGCAGGTCGCCGACATCCTGGAGCAGGGTGATCCGGGCGTACCAGTACAGCGTGGTCAGGTCGGGCGGCGGCGACTCGGCGATCGCCCGCAGCAGGTCCGCGCGCTTGGTCGGCGCGGCGGGCACGCCCACGCCGCGCAGCGCGGTCAGGAACCCCCACAGGTGGTCCGCGGCGAGCGCGGCGGCGGCGTCTCGCTGTCGGCGAGTTCCGCCACCGGCGGCCACCGGGTCAGGCATCGTCGAAGACCTCCTCCGCGTGCGCGAGGAGCAGCCGGGTGTCCTCCTCGTCCTTGATCAGCAGGCCGAGTGCCCGGCGCAGCGCCACGGGCCACGGGCTGCCGCCGTCGGCCAGCGCCAGCGCGCCGCGCGCCCACTCCACCGACTCGGCGATGCCGGGCCGCTTGAGCAGCGGCAGCCGGCGTACGCGCTGCACCGCCCGTACGAGTCCCTCCGCCGCCCGCTCCTCGAGCCCGGGAACGGCCGCGCGCAGGATCGCCCGCTCGCGGTCCGGCTCGGGGAAGGCGATCCAGTGGTAGAGGCAGCGCCGCTTGAGCGCGTCGTGCAGCTCGCGCGTGCGGTTGGAGGTCAGCACCACGATCGGCGGCGTACCCGCCCGTACCGTGCCCAGCTCCGGGATCGTGATCTGGAAGTCGCCCAGGAACTCCAGCAGGAACGCCTCGAACTCGCTGTCGGCCCGGTCGATCTCGTCGATCAGCAGCACCGCGCCGTGCTCGGCCTGTACGGCGCGCAGCAGCGGCCGGCGCAGCAGGAACTCCTCGCGGTACAGGTCACCGACGTCCTGGCCACGGCTCTCGGCCATCCGGACCTGGAGCAGCTGCTTGGGATAGTCCCACTCGTACAACGCCTGGCCGGAGTCCAGCCCCTCGAAGCACTGCAGGCGGATCAGGTCCAGGCCGGTGACGCGCGAGAGCACCGCGGCCACCTCGGTCTTGCCGACGCCCGGCTCGCCCTCCAGCAGGAGCGGCCGGCCCAGCCGCAACGCCAGGTGGATGGCCGTGCACAGCCCCTCGTCGGCGAAGTAGCCCGCGCCCTCCAGCGCGGCGGCCAGCTCGCCCTCGCGCCAGAGGGTCACAACTGGGCGTGCTCGGTGGTCAGCAGGTGGACGCGCTGGGAGGTGTGCGCGGCGGCGTCGGCCGCGGCCGCCTTGCCGTCCGCGGAGCCGAACGCGGCGGCGCGGGCGTCCTCGTCGTCGAAGTACAGCTCGTTCACCGAGTCGTACGCCCCGCCGTCGCCGGTGGTGACGCTGACCGTGTACTTGCGCAGGCCGGGCAGCCTCTTGGCGAACTCGACGTGGTCCTCCACCACCCACTTGGCGAACTCCTCGTGGGACAGGCCCTCGGCCCGCTTGAGCAAGGAGACTACTTTCAGCATGATTCCTCCACTTTCAGGGCGTCCAGCCCGCGCAGGACGCGTTCGGGGGTGAACGGCATCGACTCCAGGCGCACGCCGCAGGCGTCGAAGATCGCGTTCGCGATGGCCGGGATCGGGGCGTTCGCCGTCATCTCGCCGATCCCCTTCGCGCCGTACGGGCCGTTTCCGGCGGGGCGCTCAAGGAACAGGCTGTGCTGTACGGGAATGTCGGCGGGGCCGGGCATCAGATACCCGGCGAAGTCGCGCGGGCCGTGGTCGCGCGACGGGTAGTAGGGCTCGGTGGTCTCGAACAGGGCATGCGACACGCCCATCCACGCCCCGCCCTCCACCTGCTGCGTCGCCATGGCCGGATTGAGCGCCCGGCCGATCTCGTACGCGTTGTACAGCTCCAGCACCTCCACCACCCCGGTCTCGTCGTCGACCTCGACGACGGCGGCCGTACACGCGTGCGCCTGGCAGGAGTCGGGGTCCATCTCCCCCGTCTCGGGCACCGGCGCGCTCGGCTCCTTGAGGTAGATGCCGCGACCGGAGATCGTCCGCCCGTGCTTGAAGTGCGCGGCCAGCGCCAGGTCGGTGATGTGGATGCGCTTCTCCTCCGCGCCCTTGAGCCGGATGAAGCCGCTGCCGTCGGTCTCCAGGTCGGCGGCGTCCACCTCCAGCTCCTCGGCGGCCACCTCCAGCATCACGCCGCGCGCCTCGGCGGCGGCCATGATGACGGCGTTGCCGACGCGGTGGGTGCCGCGGCTGGCGAAGGTACCCATGCAGTGCGGGCCGGTGTCGGTGTCGGCGGTGTCGACGAGGACGTTCCCGATCGGCAGGCCGAGCGTCTCGGCGGCGCACTGGGCGGCGATCGTCTTGATGCCCTGGCCCAGGTCCACCGAGGACAGCGAGATCACGAACGTGCCCGTGGTCGTGGCGTGGATCAGCGCCTGCGAGGGGTCGCCGCCCAGGTTCATCCCGGTCGGGTAGTTGACCGACGCGTATCCGCGCCCGCGCAGCAGCGCCATCGCTACAGCCCCTCTCGGGTCGTGGAGGACATGCGGCGGTACGCCTCGGGCAGTTCGTGCCCGGCCATCTCCGCCGCCTTCTGGATCACCTCGACCAGGGCCGTACCCTCGGCGACCTTGCGGTGGGCCTTGAGATCCCCGTCGCGGTAGGCGTTGAGCAGGCGCAGCCGCAGCGGGTCCAGGTCCAGCGCGCGGGCGATCCGGTCCATCTGCGACTCCAGCGCGAAGTCGGCGATGGTCACGCCGAACCCGCGCATGGCGCTGGAGGGGGTGCGGTTGGTGAAGACGCAGTGGCAGTCGGCCCACACGTTCGGGATCGAGTAGGGGCCGGGCAGGTGCGCGGCGGCCTTGGTGGTGCCGTACGGGGTGTGGCGGGCGTACGCGCCGGCGTCGACGTACAGCGTGACCTTGCGGCCGATGATCCGGCCGTCGGCCATCACCGCGTCCTTGATGTAGATGCGCTCGGCCGCGCGCGGCGAGGAGACCTGCATCTCCTCGGCCCGGTCGTACACGAACTTGACCGGCCGGTCGGTCGCCATCGCGGCCACGCACGCGACCGGCTCGACCACCACGTCCACCTTGCCGCCGAAGCCGCCGCCGACCGTGCCGCCGACGATGCGTAACTTGTTGAACGGCGTCTCCAGGATCAGCGCGGTGTTGTCCAGGGTGAAGAAGCACGCCTGGGTGTCGGAGTGGATGCGCAGCCGCCCGTCGGCCTGCGGCACCACGACGCAGCCGGTGGTCTCGGTGGGTGCCTGCTCGATCGGCGCGGACTGGTAGCGCCACTCGAAGACGTGATCGGCCCGCGCGAACGCCGCCTCCACGTCGCCGAACCGGATCCGCCGGCAGTGGTGGCCCTCGTAGATGAAGTGGTTCTGCCCGTGGTACTCGTTGACCAGCGGCGCGCCCTCCTTCAACGCCTCCTCGACGTCGAAGACCGGCGGCAGGTCCTCGTAGACGACCCTGATCCTGGCCGCCCCCTCCAGCGCGGCCGCCTCGGTCTCGGCGATCACGGCGCAGATGGGCTCGCCGAGGTAACGCACCTTGTCCACGGCCAGGATGGGCTCGTCGTCGGGTCCGACGCCGATCAGCTTGAGCGGGGTGTAGAGGTTGTTCGGGATGTCGGCGTGGGTGAGGATCCGCAGGACACCTTGCACGGCCAGGGACTCGCTCAGGTCCACGTCCAGGATCCTGGCGTGGTGCCGTGACGAGCGGTGCATCTTGAGGTGGGCGAGCCGCGCCGGGGCCACGTCCTCGAAGAACTCGGTACGCCCGGTGACGTGCCCACGCGCGTCGGACCGCTGGACCACCGAGCCGATCACGGTGAAGTCGCCACCGCCGTCCACCCCTGTGCGCGCGGCGGCCCGCTCGTCGGCGAACGTGCTGGTGTCGATGGGAGCGAGCCGGTACGTGGGGGCGAGCCGATCCGTCATCGCGCCACCGCCTCCTCCGTGCTCGTCTCGGTAGGGGCGAGCCGATAGGTCATCGCGCCACCGCCTCCTCCTTTTGCTGGGGCTGGGCGCGCCGACGCCTGGCCGCCTCCAGGATGGCGATCACGATGGGCCGGTAGCCGGTGCACCGGCAGACGTTGCCCGAGATCGCCTCCACGACGTCCTCCTCACTCGGATCGGGATCCCGTTCGAGCAGCGCCTCGGCAACCATGATCATGCCGGCCGTACAGAAGCCGCACTGGGTGGCGAAGCAGTCGACGAAGGCGCTCTGCACCTCGTCCAGTTCCCCACCGGCGGCGACTCCCTCCAGCGTGCGGACCTCGCGACCGGCGACGGTCTCCACCGCGACCAGGCACGCGACCTCGGGCCGACCGTCGACCAGGACGGTGCAGGTACCGCATGCGCCCTGCGAGCAGCCGCGTTTGGCCGCGGTGAGCCCAAGCGACTCACGCAGACTCGCGAGCAGCGTGACCCCGGGCGCGGCGATGAACTCCCGCTGCTCACCGTTGACGACGAGCGAGACGATCTGTGACGGCACGGTCCACCTCTTTCTGTCGTGTCACGAACCACCTGGGAAACCATCGTGGTCACCGCACCACGGGAGGGATGAACGCACGCCGCAGATGCACGGGCAGCACCCGCCTGCGATACCACGCACTGGCGTAAGCGTCATCGAAGGGGTCGATGTCGCCACGGGCCGCCTCACCCGCCTCGGTGAGGACCTCGTGGGTCAGCGGACGCCCCCGCAGCAGGCGCTCGGCCGACACCGCGCGCACCGGACGCGGGGCGACACCGCCAAGCGCGATCGTGGCGGAGGTGACCACGCCATCGGAGGTCACCAGGCCGTCCGAGGCGACCACGCCGTCGGCGGTACGGGTCACGGAGGCGACGGTCACGATCGCCGCCGAGTTGAGGCGGCGGCGCATGGCCTTGTGGTAGTACCAGGTGCCCGGTTCCGGCACCGTAGCCCGTATCGCCACGACGACCTCGCCCGAGCCGACCCCGGAGCCCAGCACGTCGGCCACCGGCGAGTCACGCCGACCGTCCGGCCCGGCGATCTCGCAGGTCGCGTCGAGGGCGAGCAGGCACACGGCCAGGTCGCCGTACGGCTGCGCGACGAACAGGTTGCCACCCACGGTGGCCTGGTTGCGGATGGTCGGAGAGGCGATCGTCCGCAGTGCGGGGCGCAGGAAGGCGAGCCCAGGATGCTCGCCCACGGCGGCGAGGGTGGCCGCCGCCCCGATCCTGGCCACCCCGTCGCGTACCTCGATGCCGTCCAGCCCCGCCCGGCGCAGGCTGACCAGCTCGGTCGCGGGCGCGGCCCCGCTGTTGACCAGCGGCATCACGACGGTGCCACCGCCCATGATCCAGCCACCCCGCGCCGAGCAGGCGACCACGGCCTCGGCGGACTCCGGCACATGCACCGCCTGGATCACCATGTCGCGGCCCTCCCAGCCCTCGGCGTGTAATTATCGATAATTGATTATCGAGGTATGGTCAGTCAAGACGGCTATCGATAATCGGTAGGATCACTCCATGGCTGATGAGCCCTCCAAACTGCCGCGTCTCACGCTGGCCCGGCAGATCCGTGACTCGCTGGTCGGCAGGATCGTGTCCGGCCAGTTCAGGCCCGGCGAGCGGCTGGTGGAGACCCGGCTCGCGGCGACCTACGGCACCAGTCAGGCGCCCGTACGCGAGGCGCTGCGCGAGCTTGAGGTGATGCGGCTGGTGGAGACCCAGCCCCGCCGCGGCACCTTCGTCCGGCCCTTCGTCCAGGAGACCCTCCGGGAGAGCTACGTCGTACGGGCGGCGCTGGAGGAGACGGCCACCCGGCTCGCCCTGCTGGCCGGAACCATGCCGGTGGAGGCGCTGCGTACGGACGTGGCCGCGATGCGGGCCGCCGCCGAGAGCGGTGACGGCGAGGCGTCGGCGCGCGCCAGCGTGTCCTTCCACCGGCGCATCGTCGAGGCCGCGCACAACGAGCTGCTCAAGCTCTCCTGGGAGGGCCTGCAGATCGAGGCGCGCACGTCGGTCACAATGGTCGCCACCGAGGTCGACCTGTACGACATCGCCCGCGACCACGCCGACCTGCTGGCCACGATCGAGGACGGCGACCTGGAGACCGCGTGCCGACACGCCCGCGACCACCAGTGGCACTATGCCGACCTCCCGCACGACGCCCACGGCCGCACCCGCGACTCCGCCGCAGGCTGACCACCCGCACGACGCCCACGGCCGCACCCGCGACTTCGCCGCAGGCTGACCGCCAACCTCCCGCACGCACGCCCGGGTCGTCTTCGATCGTGATCGTTCCGGCAGACCTTCTCAGATCGCCAGAGGTCAGAACATCACGGCGCGCCGGGCGATCAACAGCCACAGCGCGAGCGTCGGGCCGAGCACCGCCATCACCACGTACAGGTTGAAGCGTTCCTCATTGTCGTCGTTGACGGCCTTGTCGCGGTGCCACGCGTACGCCGTGAACCCGGTCGAAGAGCTGGTGATCAGGAGCGCCACGACCATGAACCAGAGGCTGACGGACAGCTGGACGCGCTCCATGGGGCTCGTGTAATCCTTGGCCAGGTCGTCATATCCGAAGATCCAGCCGAGGGCGGAGAGGCCCAAGAAGCCCCCGATCAACAAGGATGCCGGCGCGATGTAGGCCCGCAGGTCAGGGACGAAAGCGCGCACGGCATCCTCGGACGGGGCGTCCGGCGGCGGAGGGGCGGGGCGAGATTCCGCCACTTGCGGATCCAGGCGCGGGTTGGGCCGCGGATCGAGGCGCTGATGGGCCTCTTGATCGTGGCGCCGATGGGCCTCTTGATCGTGGCGCTGATGGGGCTCTGCGAGCGGGGGCTCGGTGGGGGCGTCGTGGGGTGGCTGTGCGGGGCCGGGAGAGGCCGTCGGCTCGGCGCCTGTGGCAGCCGGAGGCGATGGGTGACGCGGCGCGTTCTCGGCCCTGCGCTGGGGTGTCGCCTGGTGCCGGGACAGGCGTACCTGCTGCCAGGCGAGGTAGATCTGTGGAACGCCGATCGCGATCGAGACGACCAGACTGATGATGCTTAAGTCCACCGCCCCAGCTTGCCGCCCATGCTCATGGACTCGCAAGGGAGGGCGGTTCGGCAACTCAGCCGGCGGAGAAGCGACTCACCGGCTATGGGATTGGACGGGCAGGGGACTTCGAGTCCAGCGCGGGTCGACGGCGTAGTCCTCGATCGTTGACACAGCCACCAAGAATCGGTTCTTGCGGCGGATCTTGCGCCAATCGGCGAGCCACGGCTTCCCCTCGACGACCCAGTGGTAAGGGTCGTCGATGCCGGAGTCGGGATCCATGATGATGGCGCCCGGCTTCAGCGTTTCCAGATCCCGCCGCGATGTCGCGGAGGTGGCGAATTCGATCTTCACGGCGCCACACTCCAAACCCGGCAGGTCGCCGGCGTCATAGGTGCGTGCGGGGTCTCCCGGGGCCAGTGCCGGCCTCTGGGCGGGGGGGCAGGCTGCGGAGCGACATCACGACCGACGGGGGCGTCGGAGTCGGCCGTTGGCCGGAGGGCGTGACCTCGGAGAGCTGGGTTGTCATCGGTGACCACGGATTCGGAGGGATGGGGCTTGTGCAGTGAGCCCAGTGAAGCTCCCACGGCCACACCACTAGCCCTGGCGAAGACTGCCGCCATGCCACCGACAGATTTCCGCGAACGACGTCACAGCGCATTCCTGAAACAGGAATTCCTCCCCTATCTCTTACTCCGCATACTTCGAAAAACCTTCAAGTATTCAAAAACGCATCAATCGCGGGCTAGGGTGGCGGGAAATCTCTCCCGTGAACGTGGTGGTGATAATTGGTGTCTTCGCTGCCGGTGGACGCCGACGGGCTGCGCGCATACACCCAAGAGCTGCGCGACAACTTCGTACGCCTGCAGAACGAGTCGCGGGCATTGCACGACAGGGCCCGGGCAGTGCGGGTAACCGGGCGTTCGCCCGACGGGCTGGTCACGGTGACGGTGGGCGCGCGCGGCGACCTCGTACGCCTCGATCTCGATCCGCGGGTGTTCAGGCGGCCGGACTCGGGGGCGCTGGCCACGGTCATCACGGAGACCGTGCACCAGGCGGCAGCCCAGGCTCAGGAGGAGGTCATCGCGATCTTCGAGCCGCTCATCCCGCCGGCTCAGATGCGGGCGCAGCTCCAGGGCGACCTCGATGCCGGGCTCTGGCCGCGGAGCGAGAGCCCGGACAGCCCGTGAGGGAGAGGCTGCGGATAGAGCGCGGGCCGGTCGAGGCGGGCCTGGCGCGCTGGGACACCATGGCCGCCGACCTCGACGGCGCGGTCCGGGACGCCGTGGCTCGCATCGAACGGCTGCACGTCGCCGCCCCATGGGGCGGCGACTCGGCGGGCAGGGAGTTCCAGCGGGCGTACATGGAGGACGACGGCCCCGACCTGGTGCTCTCCTGGGCGAGGAGTATGGTCGGCGAGATCGTCGACACGGGTACGGCAGTACGGCAGAGCGTCGACGACTCGGTGGAGGCGGAGGCTGTGTCGTTCCCCAGGAGAAGGACCTAGCAGCTTGACCACAGCCCATCGGCGCGAGGGCGGGCCGGGGCGGACATGGCCATAGACACCGGTCCAGGGCGCAACATCAGCTCCCCGGTCACCGGCACCCCGGGGAGCCGGGACGACACGATCGGCAGCAGTGGGTTCGCCACCGACGTGGAGAAGGCGTGGGGCGAGAGCCTGCCGCCGCTGGCCGACACCCTGCTCGCGTTGATCTCTTCCGGGCAGCTGTGGCCGGAGGGCAGTGAGAGCCGGCAGGCGGCGCTGGCTGTGGCATGGGCGGACCTGGCGACGTGCTCGACGACCGCCGCCCAAGCTTGCGGCATCGCGGGCGGCAAGATCCTCGAAGGCTGGCGAGGCCCTGCCGCCGACGCCTTCCGTGGTCAGGTCGAACGCCTCGGCTCCGCGGAGTCGGGGCTGAGTGCGCACGCGCAGGTGGCGTACGCGTACGCGGTGCAGCACGACGGCTTCGCGCGCGAGACGCAGTACGCCAAGTTGTCGATCAACGCCGGGTTCTGGGTGACCTTGTCGGCCGCCGCAGTGGCCGCGTGCGCCACGTTCTTCAGCGCCGGCGCCACCGCTCCCCTGCTCGGTCCATACGCCAGGGAGCTGCGCGGGTTCCTTGACCAGGTGTTCAAACGGCTGGACGAGGCCGCGGGCGCCCGCTTCGCCGGGAGAGCCGCCCCCAAGGCCGCAGTGGTGAACACCGCCCGCCTGAGCGGGCTTGGACGCGGAAAGGCCCTGCTGGCCAGGGCGATCGGCAGCCATGCGGTGAGGGAGGTGCCGGAGGAGCTTGCCGAGGGCTTGGTGATCGACGGCTACGCCCAGCAACGACAGCGCGACCTGGGCACGCGCACGCGGTGGGACGGTCAGCGGACCATGGCCACCATGCTCGGCGACGCCGGCGGCGCCGTGCTCGCCTCCCGGCTCGCCCGGCCGATCTCCAGGTTCGTGAACGGACTTCCGGGGGTCAGGGCCCTGAACGACGTCGCCGGGGACACCGCGGGCGTCCTCAACGCATTCCGCCGCTACCCCGGCCGCGCACTCCAGACCGCGCTCACCAACGGGGCCGTGTCGGTGCCCGCCGGGTTCGTGGCCAATGGTGTCGTGTACGGCAAATGGCAGCTGCCCTCGGCCGACGGGGTGCTGGGGAGCATGGCGGCCGGTGCCGGGCGTACGAACACGATCAGCCCGTTCAGCGTCGACGTCGCCGGCGCGATCGCCAATCCCCGTGCCGCCCTGGACGCCGCCCACGCGACGGCCGCCGCCGCTGACGCCTCGCGTTCGGGTACCGCCCCGCCCGCGACGCCAGGCACCCCGGGCACCCCGGGCACGTCGAGCACGAGCACGTCGAGCACCGTCAGCAGTACGGCGAGTGTGACGGCGAGCCCGCAGGCGGGCGCGACCGCGACCGCCGCCACCGCCACCGCCACCGCCACCGCCACCGCCACCGCCACGAACAGCGTCGCATCCGTCACGGCCCCCAGCCCGGTGGCCCCCGCAGGCAGCGGCCCGCCCTCCCCCGCCACCGGCGAAGCGCCGCGTACAGCCGTCGCCACCGGACCCCCTCAGCTGCCCGTCACTGCCGGAGCGCCCAGCGCGCCCGTTCCCAGCGGAACATCTCAGCCGCCCGTCGCGAGTGGGACGCCTCAACCGCCCGCCTCCTCGACGCCGACCGGCCCCGCCCACACCCCAGCCGCACCCGCAGCCGCGCCACCTAACACCGCGCCCACCCCAGCCGCACCCACGGCCGCGCCACCATCCACCGCCGCGCCGCCCACCCCAGCCACACCCATGGCCGCGCCACCCTCCACCGCCGCGCCACTCGCCACCGCTGCTCCCACCGCTGCTCCCACCGCGGCTCCCACCGCTGCTCCCACTCCGGCTCCGAGCGATGAAGGAACCCGGGCCGCGGCACCGCCCGCCCCTCATCAGGGCACACCACCGACGGAACCCGCGCGCCGTGAGCTGGTGCCCACTCACAGCGATCTCGTCCAGGCCCTCAGCGGCACCCCCCTCGCACCCAAGTCCTCCGCCGCTTCGCCCGTCTCCGGCGAACCGACAGGCCGTTCACCCTCCGGCCCCGAACAGCCGACCGAGCCGCCTCGGGGCCCGCAGGACGCCCCCGTCAGGCACACGCTCACCGATGAGGAGATGCGTGACATCTTCGACCGGCGCATCGTCCCCGAGCTGCTCTCCGGCGCCACGCGTTCCCAGGAGCCGACGATGATCGTCGTCGGCGGCCAGCCGGGGGCGGGCAAGTCGACCACGATCCGCCGGCTCCATGACGAGTTCCAGAGCAAGGGCGGGGCCGTCCAGATCATCGTCGACGACTTCAAGGTCTTCCATCCCACCTACACTCAGTTGCTGGCCTGGGACGAGGTCGCGACCAACAACATCATCCAGCCGATCGCCAAGGCGTGGCAGGCGATGGCGTTCGAGCACGTCATCCAGCAGGGCCACAACGTGGTCGTGGAGGCCACGCTGGGCGACCCGCGTGAGGCCGGCGCGTTCGTCCGGCAGTTCAAGGATCACGGCTACCGGGTCGAGACCGAGTTCGTGGCGGTGTCCGGAGCGCAGAGCCGGTTGTCGATCCTGACCCGTTATCTGAGCGAGAAGGTCAGCGAGGGCGCCGGCCGTTTCGTGCCCGCGAGCGCGCACGACAGCCGCTTCCACGGATCGGCGCAGACGGTGGGCCACCTGGAGTCCGACGACCCGCCCGCGATCGTCAACGCGGTGCGCATCCGGCTGCGCAACGGCGAGGCGATTTTCTCCAACCGCCGTGGCCCCGATGGCGCCTGGATCGGACGGACGGGCGCGCAGGAGGCCCTGCTCACCGAGCGGGAGCGCCCCTGGTCGGCGGCCGAGCGCCGAGATTTCACCCGCCGCCTCAACGATCTGCGCGCCACCCTCGACCGGCAACGCCTGGAGCACCCCGAGAACGCCGCGACGTACGACCAGCTCGGCCACGAAGCCGACGCGGTCGAGGCCATGGCACGGCCGTGGCTGGCCCCCGACGAACCCGCCGCCTACCAGCCCCGGCCAGACGAACCCCACCCGCCCGATCCCCCGCCCGCCGAGCGGCGGCTGGACCTCGAGCGCAGGCTCGGGGACGCGCTGTTCCACGACCCCGCCGCCCGGGCGGCCGCCGAGCGGACGGTGGCCAGGCTGTTCGACGTCCTCACCGCCCTCCATCAGGAGCTTTACCCGGGCACCCCGGCACCGCGCACCGAGCAGGCGTTCTTCAAGCACGACCCCAGCAGCCCCGGCCAGGTGGGACGCGACGTGATCCCGCTCGCGGACCTGCGCCGCGAGGGCAACCTGCGCATGCTGATGACGGCGCTGTACAACGCGTCGTTCTTCAGCAAGGACGACCTGACGCTCAAGGAGACCCTGTACGAGCTGCGCGCCCGGCCGGATTGGCGGCAGATCGCCGCCCGCGTCGGTCTGGACGTTCCCCGGCTGGAACCCATCCTGGAGCGCCCGCTCGCCAACTCCAGGGAGATCTTCAAGATCGCCACCCTGGGCGCGCATTCGCCGGACGCCGCCGTCGTCGTGGCCGAGTACAAGGAGAGCCAGGCTGCCAGATGGTCGCGTACGCTCGAGGAGACGCAGGCCTTCCGGCGAACGCCAAAGGAGTTCCAGGACCGCCGGATGCCCCTGCACGCGCTCGAACTGGCGGCCCAGCGGCAACCCCTGCCCGCACAGCCCGCGGACTCGATCAAGGAGCCGCCCGCCTCGACCGAGGCCGGAAACGTGATGGACGACCCGGCCGCCGAGGAGAACTGGTCGGACCTCCTGGCAAGGCCGGACGCCGAGGACCCCGATCCGCTGGAGCCTATGAGCTGGGTGCTGGGAACGGCCCAATTCGGGATGCACACCGATCACCCGTGGTTCGAGGAGGTCTCCACCGGGGCGGGTTTCCCCGTCATCGCCGGAATATCGGGCACCGCCGCCCGCCTCCACTCGATATTCCTCTGGATACGGCCGGCCGGCGTCAGTGAAGAGCATTTCGTCCGCGCGCTGCTGGGCTGGATGCTGCCGACGGAGGATCATTCGATATACGAGGTCATCCGCGGTGTGGAGGTGGCGTCGCCACGCTCGTTCGAGGGATATGAGAATGCGATGGACCTGTACCGCCACCTCTCTCCTCAGGAAATCAGCATGAACGTCACCGCGGATCGGCAGCGAAGGAACGAGACAGGATGACCCCCTACCGGTTCCCGAGCCTGGTCGTGGACTGTCACGCGATGCTGCTGCGCCTGTCCGGGCGGGTGCCCGACGGCCTGATCGCCGAGGCCAGGGACCGGCTGGTCGCCGAGGATCTGGAGAGCCTCGCCAAGGCCGTCGCCGTCGCGGTCGCCGAACGCGGCGTGCCGCTGACCGATCGCGACGCCGGCCTCCTCACCGACCTGCTGGCCGGCGCGGGCGTTCACGCCACGCTCGCCGCCGAACCGGACGCGGCGGGCCCGGCATGGGAGTTCGCCCCGGCGCCGCTGGCCGTGCTCCGCGTGCACAGGGAACGGATCGGCCGCTGCCTCGACCTCACCGACACGAGGGACCTGGCACTCGCGGACACCCTGCTGGACGACCGGGACACGACCATGATCGAACTGGTCGCCGCCCGGCCGGGAGCCCTCGGCCTGTGGCGGGCGTGGCGCTTCCCTCCCGACGGCCCTCCCGGACCTCGCGCGAAACGGGTGTACCTCGCCGAGGTCGCCCCGGACACTGATCCCTGCCTGCTCGCGCTGCGCGCGCAGGTCGCCCTGAGTGAGCGGGGCGAGGCGGATCCGCAGGTCGAGGTCTACACGGACGCGTCGGCCCTGCCGCCGTACCAGCGAACCGCCCAGGCGCGCTCGTCACTGCTGTGGGCGCCCACCCGGCCGTACGCCTTCCACAGGGCGCGGGTGTACGACGCCATGGACGGCGGAACGGGCCCCCGCTTCCACGCCGACCATCCGCTCATGACCGATTCGGCCCAGCGCGAGCGGATCATCGGCTACCTCACGTCCGCGACGGTGATCCGCGACAATCCGGTCCTCCGGGACGACGCCGTGAACCCCTCGCGACACCGCGTAGTCCCCTGGAGCTTCCGGACGGACGGCGCCTGGATCTGGTCCGATGCCGTGGCGTACTACCTGCGCGAGCACGCCCTCGCACCCGAGGCGGACTTCCTCGCCCACCTCGGCGGCGCCGGCGCCCGCCCGCCGTCCCTGGACACGGTGACCTGGTTCCGCGCCCGGGCCGCGCTCTTCCGGCGGGCCACGTCCGCGACCTGAGTCACCGCTCCGGCAGCACTTCCCAGTTCCCGTGGCGGCAGTGGTAGCGGATCATGAGCTGCAACCTGGCGACCGCCTCCGGCACGGCCGTCATCTCGACCTCGACCCGATATCCGGCGTCCCGGAAGAGCTCCGCGTAGTCGCTCACGTCCTCGGCGTGGTTCGCGCCGACCTCGAGCGCCACGTCCACCCGGCGGGCGATCGCCCGTTCGACGGCCAGGGCGCACCAGCCGAGCGCGTCCGTCATCACCCGGTCACCGGCGGCCGGGTCGTCATGGAGCACGAGGTCCCAGCTGTAGGGGTGATGGGCGAGGAACGCCTCCGGGTCGATCACCTCCCACGCGTTGGGCGCGACCCGGGCCCGCGTCGCCCGGCGTACCAGCGTCGTCTTCCCGGAGCCCGGCTCCCCCGCGACGAGCAGCGCGGCCGGCTCCGGACTGGGCGTCGCGGCGTCCAGCATCTCGGGCACGATCCGCTCGGTGAACAGGCGGGTGTGCTCCGCCCGGGTGAGCAGGTACTCGTCCGGCAGCGTGCGGGGAACCACTTCGAGCGAGCCGCCCAGTTCGGCGACCCGCGCGCCGTGCGCCTTGACGGCCCGCCGCACGGCGACCCGGTCGGCCGGGTCGAGGCCGGTGAACTCCCTCAGATACCTGCCGCGCAACGCCCGCCACGACTCTCGCGCCAAGAGATCGCCTTCCGCGGCGTGCTCCTGGGCGGTGCACCAGGCCATGAGGCTGCCGATGACGTCCAGGGCGGCCTCAAAACACACCGCCTCGTCCCAGCCGTCTGTCCCACCCACTGCCCCGGCCTCCGTCAGGGAAAGGCTCCACCTCGCGATCTTCCGGCCAGACTATCCTGCCCGCTGAAACGCCGTGCGGCCCTGCCAGTGCTGCCATCGTCAGCGGCGCGGCGTTCATCATGATCGGCGTCTTCACGGTCTTCGTGACGCGGCGCGGTTGCGACGAGCCGCCGCATGCGGTCGGCGTGCCTTCCAGGGCAGGGGCCTTACAGTCTGCCGGCCACCCGCTGCGCCACGGAGGCGATGCGCCTGCACCGCTCGCGCGGATCGATGCGCTGAACATCATCGGGATCAGTCATCCACAGCGTCACCAGGAATCGCCCCTTCCGGAACACCAGCGCGCCGGCCGATCGGGCATAGGGCCGGGTCACGCAGTACGACTCCTCGCCCGCAGGACGGGTCAGCGGCTGCCCGCCGTCGAGCGGCCTGCTGAAGCCGAGAGAGTGCGCGGGCGCGGCATCGGCCATGTAGCTGATGACCTCTACCTGCAGTTTGTACCGGTCGGTGAGGTAGTTGTGCCCTGTGCTCCGCTCGCACCGTGTGTAGACGTAGGCGTACTCGTTCTGGTCGGGGATGCTGGTGCCGATGCTGAAGTTCGTCCGGCCGGCCGCGCTGCCGAACTCCTCCCCGACGAACGGCGCGGCCGGCCGGTGGAACAGCGTCTGGAAGTCCTTGGCGGCGATGAGGGCGCACGCGGGCGCCGGCTTCGCGGTGATCAGAGGGCTGTTATAGGCGATAGAAGGGATGCCCACCGGATCCGCCGAGCGCTTCACCAGGTTGCCGGCGATCGTCGCCAGCAGCGCCCGCTTGAGCTTCGCCTGCCGGGGTCCGCGCTGTAGCGACAAGTCCACTTGCACGACCGTGTTCTTCAGCCGTAGAACGTAGTACAGGTAGTCGATGGTCTTGTTCACCCGGCTCGAGCTGGGCTTGCGCTCCCGCACCGTCACGTCGCCGATCGCCGGCCTCGTGCTGTAGCGATCGAAGGAGTAGTCCATGGCGCGGGAACTGGTGTAGCTCTCCTGAAAAACCGAGATCTTCACCGGGGACTTCGGCAACAGCACGTACTCGCAGCTGTTCGGCGGGTCGCTCGGGACGAACAGCCCGTCCTTCTCGATCGGACCGTTGCCCTGCCCGTCGAAGTAGGAGCGCCGGTACGATCCGATCAGGGGATTAGGGTGCAGAAGCAGCCCGAGCTTGGTCAGATCGGCGAACGTCAGCAGAGTGCAGGCTGAGATGACCGGTGAGCCGGCGTACCGGCGCGGCGAGCGGCCGGGTTTCGCCACCAGCGGCCCAGGATCGGCGATCCCCTCCGCCTCCTCCCCCTTCAGCCCGTCGTAGCCGTCACGCTCGACCGTCTTCAGCTTGCCGCCACCCTCGGCGATGTCCCGCCCGGGCTCCGGCGAGGCGGTGCGGTCTCCCCGTGCGATCGGACGGACATCGCCTCGCAGCTTGGGCACCACCAGGAAGCCGACGGCGATCACCAAGGCGGCTATCAGCAGCCCTGAGACGCCCAGCAGCGCCGCCATACACCCCGACTTCCTGCGCCGCCGCGGGGGCTGTGGCCCTCCCAGCGCATACGGCGGGCCAAGGGGGTAGGACCGTTGCGGCTGCTGCGCATTCCCGTACATGCCCTGCGGCCCGCTACTGGCATGGCGCGGTTGGCCCTGCGGCTGCCACGCACCGGGCCCGGCCTGGTAGGGCGGCTGTGCCACGATGCCTCCGTTCGCTGATCGCTACTAGCTCGGTCCACCGGCCTCCGTAGAGGAGCCCGGCAAAGGGGGAGCGTAGCTCTCCGATGGCGACCAGCCGTAACACTTCCGGCTTTAGTGAACCTTTCAGGCCAGGCTCCGCAGAGGAAGAACAAATAGCGGCAGATTGCGCCGCAGGACCTCGAGGGCAGCCCTGTGCTGCTACCGCCGGGCGAGGCGAGGCGGCTGATCTACCGGCTGCGGCGGCCGCTAAGCTGCTCCGGCCCCCCTACTCAGAGCGCGGAAAGCCCCCCGATGCGCGTAACGAAGTTCTTCTGGTCGGCAGCCGTGGCGCTGTCGCTGTGGAAACTGCTGGCCGAGCCGCTGCTCACTGAAACGGTGATGGTCCGCTGCGGCGGTGACGGATTGATGGACTGGCCCCAGCCCGTTCCGGCTGCCCAGGTGGCCAGTTTCCTCGGTGACTGGGCCGTCTGGCTCCAGCCCGTACTGCTGGCGCCGGCCGCGTGCTGGGCGATCCGGTCGCGGCCCCAGGGCGGTCCCGACGCGAGCCGGGGCAGCTCCTTGCTCCCCGTCACGCTGGGACTGGTGGTCGCCCTGCTCCCCGCCGCGCTGGCCGAGGCCGAGGACCGGCTGTCTCCCGACCTGCCCTTCGCCTGGCAGGAGTGCCTGTACGCGCAGGTGCCGCCGCCGTCGTTCTTGGTGCCGCGCCTGATCTTGGTCTGGCTGCTCTCCCCCGCCATCATGGTCCTGCTGGCCGGGATCGCGGGTGCGGGTATTAGGCCGCGTCCGACCGAGCTGCGTGCCGCCGGGCTGGCGGTGGCGGCCGTCGTACTGGCCGCGTTCCTGCTCGCCGCGCTGATCGGGCCGCCGGTCAACGCCGACGGCACCCCGCGTTTCGCGGTGGCCGGCGTGGACCGGCCGTACGTGCTCGCCCTGGAGTCCGGTGAGCCGGTGAGCCTGCTGCCCCAGGCGACGCGGACCTACTTTCAGTACGATCGCGTCGTCCGCGACACCGAACCCGGCCACTACGTAGCGGCGCTCACCAGCCCGTCGGGCCGTTACTCCCGCCTCTACCGGCTGTCCATGAGCGACGAGGGCCGGATCACGGTCGGCGAGCGGCTCACTCCCACCCTCAAGGGCACGGTCACCGGTCTGGCCGTCTCGGCCGAGGGCCGCGTCGCCTACGGGCGCATAACGGGCGAAACCCACTTCGCGGGCACCCTGGAACGCGAATGGCCGGTCAGCGGCGATGGTCTCCAGTGGCTGGACGCCCGGATCCTCGCGCTCCCCGAGCACAGAGTCCCGACCGGCGGCCTGGCCACCCTCGACGTGGGCACGGGCGCGATCGGAAAGGTCGCTGTGCCGGCCGAGCCCGAGTTGACCCCTTCGCTCCTGTCCCTGCCCGGCGGTCGGCAGCTGCGGGCGTTAGGCAGGCCGGCTCGCACGCTCGTCCTGTACGAGGGGACGCGGCTGGTCAGAAAGGTCCTGGCGGTGGACTGCGGCCACATCCAGGCGCTGGCGCTGAACCCGACCGGTCGGAACGTGCTGGTCGGCGTCAACCGGGAGGCCGCGGAGATGGACCAGCCGCCTCTGGGCGGACCGCCTCCGTGCGGCGGCGCCCGCTCACAACTGCTGCGCCTCGACCTCGAAACCGCTCACACCCAGGTGGTTCCCGGCGAGCAGAACCCACCCTTGGTCCATGCATGGTGACAAGGGAAGTCGACGACGACACCGCTCTAGTGGCTGGCGTTGTCGTACGTGAAGGAGACGAACCCGAGGGAGTCAAGGCGCCCCTGGTGCTCCGTCGAGAGCCCGGCCAGGGCCATGGTCGCGCCCGAAGCGGCGGTGACGTTCTCCTGTGAGGTGACGAGGGCGGTGATGCCGGTGGAGTCCCAGAACGTCATCCCGCTCAGGTCCAGGACGAGCCGGAGGGGCTTGGTCGTCGAGATCAGGTCCTCGACGGTGGCGACGACGTCGGGAGCCGTCCGCTGGTCGAGATCGCCCACCAGGCTCAGTGTGGTGCGGCCGTTCTGGGAGTGGCGGGTCAGCTTGAAGGCCGGGCGGAGCGGGCTGGGCAGCGCGAACCCCACGGTGACGACGGTGCCGCCGGGGCCATGGCTCACGGTGTGGAAGTCGCTGAGGAAGCGGGCCATCCACAGCCCGTGCCCGAACTGGTACGGCCATCCAGGAGTCCCCTGCTCCGGCTGTGCGGCGCCGCTGTCGATGACCTCGCAGCGCAGCATGCCGTCCGCGATCTCCAGGCGTACCCATCCGCTTCCGGAGCCGTGCAGGATGACGTTGCTGGCCAGCTCGTGTCCGAGGAGGACCAGGTCCGCGCTTCGGCCTTCGGGCAGCCCCGCCTGGATCGCGTGCGCCTCCAGTGTCGCCCGCAGCGCGTAGAGCGAGTCGCGGTCGAAGGCCTGGTCCAGGAGTACGGCCGACTCGACCGGGCCCTCCGGATGCCGCTGATCCTCCAGCTCTCCGGAGGACGGCGTCGGGCGGTCAGGTGGCCGGTTACCCGTCATGAGTGGCCACCAAGCTGAGTCCGGGCACCCCGGAAGCGCCGAGCAGGGCGAATCGCGGGTGGATGGTGGGACTGCAGCGCAGTGTCGCTTTGCGAGGATCGGGCAGGCTGCGGACGGCGTCAATGATCATACGAGCGCTGGACAGGTCGATGAAGGAGAGTTCGGCCATGTTAACGGTGATGTCGTCATCGACCCGAATGGTTTCGCTCAAGGCCAGCCTGAGCGCGTCCTCGGCCGACCTGTCGAGCTGCCCGGCCAGCCGGATGCCCGGCGGGGCGTACTGGCGGCAGATGCGCAGCAGCGCGTCGTGATGATAGGTGGCCGCGGCCACCGTATGGGTGTGATAGCCCGAGACCGAGGCGAGGGTGATCGGGTCGAAGCGTTCGCGGTCATACTGGCACAGAACGGCCGCGCCGCCGCCCGCCAGCGTCGCCGCGATCTCCTCCTCGAAGGCCGGCAACTGCTCGATGCCGCTCACCGGCGTTAAGGCCCAGCTCATGTCGAGCGCCACGCGCAGCCCGGGATAACCCTCGCGCGCGGTGCGTACCATCTGATCGCGCAGCCACCGCGTGGCGTGCTCCGCGGTGAACGCCTGCCCGTCCAGCAGCCCGTCCTTGCAGGTCATGACCATCATTCGCCCAGCCGTCGTCGCCTCCCGCGCGACCACTCCCCGCCGGCCCAGCTCCGCCAGGCCGCGCGCCGGCTCCTCTGCCAGCCAGACGACGCGCTGCCCCTCGGCCAGTCCGTCCCGTACGAAGGCCGTGGTGAGGTCGAGCAACTCCTCATGCTCCCCGAACGTCAGGCAGGCATGATCGTTGATGGTCAGATCCGTGATCTGCGTTTCAGCACCGACCGTCACCCATGCCACCTTCCCGATCGCGGCCACCTCCCGGAGCACGCACCGTTGCGGAACTTAGAGTAGTGACCAACAGACCGTAGGGGATTCCGGATGTCGCCCGTAACTCTTCCCGGCCCCACCTGCCCGATGTGCGCCCTCATAATCCGTGGGTCGCGGATTCAGGTGCCACCCCGTACCACTCTGACGTGCCGTTTCTCGACTCAGGCCGCCGCCCGACAGCGAGTCTACGACCGCTTGTCGTAGGGGCGGCAGAGCGGCCGCCACTATGGGGTCCCGGGCCGTAGCGGCGGAACCGCGTTCCGGGCCCGCTCAAGGGCCTGGTCGGGCCACCACTGGCCGGCGGCCGGGGTGACGATGCCGTACGCCGGGTCCGCCGGTCCCGAGGTGCCCCGTGTGCACTGGCCATTGGAGAATCCCGGGCTGTTGAGCCACAGCGACGCGTCGGCCAGTGGGCTGCCGGTGTCGGTGGTCGGCCGGGCGCCCGCGCCCCGGCCCGGAGGGTTGCACCATTCGTCCGGTGCCGGGAAGCGCCCGGCCGGCGGCTGCCACTCGCCCGTACCGTTCCGGCTGGTGTCGACGACGAAATGCGGCAGGCCGGGCGTGTCGTCCGGCACGGCGGCCAGGGCCGCGTCGGCGCACGAGGCCGTCCGCGAGGCCGCCCTCAGGTAGACGCATCTGGACAGCTGCGCGGCGTACACGAGCGAGCGGGCGGTCGGGCGGTAACCGACCGCGTTGACGTAGAAGCCGTCGGCGCGGACCGCTCCCGCGTTGACCAGCCGGTCGGCGATCTGCGTGAACGCGGGCCACCCCGCCAGCCCGCCGTCGAGGTAGACGGCGGTGCCGGCCAGGCCGGTGAGGGTCTCCACGGCGTAGGAGAGATCGGCGTACCGCTGGACGGCGGCGGCCTCCCCGCCCTGCGGGCACTCCGGGCCGCCGGGCAGCCGGGCCAGGGAGCTGGGCTCCAGGGCGACGACGGCGGGCCGGTTTCCGATGCCCTCGGCGACGGCGTCTATCCAGGTGCGGTAGGTGTCGGTGTTCGGGGCGCCGCCGTTCCAGCAGTCACGGCCTGGGATGTTGTTGGTGACGAACACCGGGACGGTCCGCTGCCGGTTCGCCTGGGTGATCGTCTCGCGTACCGTACGGGAGATGTCGGCGGGTGAGCCGCCGCTGAGCCAGATGGCCTGGGGGACCTCCGACAGGGCCCGCATCAGGGCGGCGTCGGCCGTTCTGCCCTGCGCCGACCAGGTCCGCGCCTGGCGGGCCGCGTCGGTGTCCGGCTGCACGTAGAAGCGGACGCCGGCGGCGCGCAGGGGGTTCTGGCCGGGGAGTTTCCGCCACCGCGTGCCCGCGTCCTGCGCCACGTCGGGGTTTCCGGCGGGCCGCGCGGACAGACCGGGAGGCAACGGGTCTCGGGGGGTGATCGCCAGGGAGGTGAAGACGGCTCCTGCCGTCACCAGGGCGAGGGCGGCGGCGCCCCACACCCACCGTCGTCTCGACACCCGCCGTCGCGATGTGGCCCTGCGGCGTCGTCGCTGGTCCTTGCCCGCCCTGGCACCTACGCCGCCGCCTGGCTCAGGGGTGGTCGGCTGGCTCCTAGAATCGCCGTCCGGCGGCTCGGCCCCTGCTCCGGATGGCGTGCTCGGAGGCTCGGGGTCGGGCGCGACGATCGGGGCCTCACGCACGGGTGCAGGTGGTCGTGCGGCGCCGAGGCGGGGCTCGGTCGCGAGCGTGTCGGCCGGGGTCGGAGCCGGGACGGCGGTGGGCGGGAGGCGTCTCGTCGGGCCCTCGGCGAACGCGTCCACGAGCTCCGCCGCCGTCGGCCGCGCCGCCGGGTCCTTGCTCAGCGCTCGTGGCACCAGTTCCCCGAGAACCCCGTCCAGCTTGGGGAGTACCGGATCGTCGTGGACCACCCGGTAGAGCACCTCGTGCCCCGCCCCGTAGCCGAACGGCGGCTGCCCGCAGGCCGCGAAGACCACGACCCCGCCCCAGGCGAAGACGTCGGAGGCCCTCGCCAGCGGCAGCCCCCGTACCTGCTCCGGAGACATGTACGCCGGCGTGCCCATCCTGGTGACGGAGAGGGTGGTGGAGTCGGCCGCGAAGGCGAGGCCGAAGTCGATGACCTTCGGACCCGCCGGGGACAGCAGCACGTTGGACGGCTTGAGGTCCCGGTGGACGACGCCCGCCGCGTGGATCGCCCCCAGCGCGACCGCCATGCTCATGGCGAGCCCTTCGAGCTCCGAGCCCACCATCGGGCCCCACTCCTTGACCGCGCTGTACAGCGTCGGCCCCGGCACGTACTCGGTCACCACATAGGCCAGGTCGCCGTCCAGATCGGCCTCGAGCACGGGAGCCGTGGAGAAGCGGGCGACCCGCTGCGCGGTGGCGACCTCGCGGCGGAAGCGCCGGCGGAACTCCGGGTCGCCGGCCAGGTGCCGGTGAATGACCTTGATCGCCACCAGTGTCCGCGCCCCGCCTTCGGCGAGGTAGACCACGCCCATCCCGCCCGCGCCGAGCCGGCGGATGATGCGATGGCCGCCGACCAGCCGGGGATCACCGCCGATCATCCCGTCCATCGTGCCGCCGTGCTTGGTGCCGTGTGCCATCGCCTGCCCATCCAGAAGACGCCAGGTCCTGTCCAGAAAGGCGCCAGGTCCTGCTGACGCCTGCAGGCAACAGGGCTTTCCGCTCCAGACAGTCGTCAGAAGGTACGGCTCCCGCGGCACCCGGGTTCAGGCACGTCGCGGACCGCCGGAATACGGCAACCCGTGAATCGGGCATTAACCTGCCCCGATGATCCGCTGCGTATCGTGAGATCCACTGTGACGACGAGGCGGGGAGTTGTGATGCCCGATATGACGATTGATGTCGCGGCGCTGAAACGGCGCATGGGCCGGGTAGGGGTCTGGAACAGCACGCTGGGCGGCGAGTCGGCCTCGTTCGAGCGGGACGCGGCCGCCGAGATCGAGAGCCTGGGCTACGGGACCCTGTGGGTGGGTGAGGGGCCGAAGGCCAAGGAGGCGCTGGTCCACTCGGCGATCCTGTTGAGCGGGACGCGGCAGATGATGATCGCCACCGGCATCGCCAACATCTGGGCCCGGGACGCCACCGCCATCGCGACCGGGGCCAACGCCCTCGCGGAGGCGTACGACGGCCGGTTCGTGCTCGGTCTCGGCGTGAGCCACGCGCCCTTGGTGTCGGCGCGAGGCCATGACTACAGCAAGCCGGTGTCCGCTATGCGCGCGTACCTCGATGCCATGGACGCGTCGGAGTACGGCGGTCCCCTGCCGGAGCCGGCGCCGCGGCTGCTGGCCGCGCTTCGGCCCAAGATGCTGGACCTGGCCGCGAAGCGTGCCCAGGGCGCGCACCCCTATTTCGTCACCCCGGAGCATACCGCGCGCGCCCGCGCGGTCCTCGGCCCCGATCCGGTGCTGGCACCGGAGCAGACGGTCCTGCTGGAGACCGACCCGGAGCGGGCCCGGCGGACCGCCCGCGGTTTCACGACGCACTACCTCGCGCTGCCCAACTACGCCAACAACCTGCGCGAGCTGGGCTGGGACGACAAGGACCTCGCCGACGGCGGCAGCGACGCCCTGGTCGACGCCATCGTGGCCTGGGGCGACCCGGAGACGATCATCGAGCGGGTACGGGCCCACCTCGACGCCGGCGCGGACCACGTCTGCATCCAGCCGCTCGCCGAGACCAGCGGCGAACTGCTGGAACACCTGCGCATCCTGGCCCAGAGCGACATCGTCTCAAGCTGACGCCTCACGGAGCGAGCTCGCCGTCGGACGCCGCGGGCTCGCCCTCCCCCAGGACGCATCGGACGCGATGTTCCTCGCCATAGGTGGGGATCTGGCCGGCGCACGCGTCGGCGGCGTACGGGCAGCGGTTGCGGAACAGGCACCCATCGGCGACGGCCGGGCCGCTTCTACGCTCCTGCCGGGCGGGCCGCCCGTCCTCGTGCGCCGCCCAGGGGTCGGGGGCGGCCTCGGCCAGCAGCCGGGTGTACGGGTGCCGCGGCGCGAGGATGACGTCGTCGGCCGGGCCGCGCTCGACGATCTGCCCCCGGTACATGACCATGATGTCGCGGGCGAAGTAGCGCGCGGTGGCCAGGTCGTGCGTGACATAGAGGACGGCCAGCTCCTCCTCCCTCTTGAGCCGGTCGATCAGGTTGAGGATCTCCAGCCTGATCGACACGTCCAGCATCGAGACCGGCTCGTCGGCCAGCAGTACCTTGGGGCGCGGGGCCAGCGCGCGGGCGATGGCCACCCGCTGCCGCTGGCCGCCGGACAGCTCGTGCGGATACCTGCGGGCGTAGGCGGCGGGCAGGTTGACCCGCTCCAGCAGCTCCTCGGCCGTGCCCGGCGACTTGTGGATCTCCAGGGGCCGGCGCAGGTGGTAGCCGATCGTGTGGGCCGGATTGAGCGACGCGAACGGGTCCTGGAAGACCATCTGTACGTCTTTGCGGTAGTTCGAGGTCTCCAGCAGGATCTCGCCCGAAGTGGGCTTGGCGAGCCTGGCCAGCATGCGGGCGATCGTGGACTTACCGCTGCCGCTCTCCCCCACCAGCGCGGTGGTCTCGCCGGAGCTCAGCTCGAAGGAGACGTCGTCGACCGCCCGAAGGTGCTCCTTCCTGGACAGCTTGAAGGTCTTGCTCAGGTGGCTGACCTTCATCGACGTCATGAGATCACCTCGTGGTCGGCGTGGTCGAAGCGGCGCTCCCGCAGGCGCCGGTCGGGGCGGGCGGGGTGCAGCCTGCGGTCGTACTGCAGGCAGGCCACCAGGGAGTCCTGGATCGAGTCCAGCTCGGGCTCGTGGGTGTGGCAGCCCTCGAACGCGTACGGGCAGCGGGGCGCGAACGAACAGCCCGTGAGCTCCTTCGACAGGTCGGGCGGGCTGCCGGGGATGCCGTGCAGCGCCTGGCGTTCGCCGCGCAGGCTGGGGAAGGAGTTGAGCAGGCCGACCGTGTAGGGGTGGCGGGGTTGGAGGAGGGTGTCCTTGCTGGTGCCGTACTCGACGATGCGGCCGCCGTACATGATCGCGAGATGATCGCTGATCTCCAGCAGCAGCGACAGGTCGTGGGTGATGAAGACGACGGCGAAGCCGAACATCTCCCGCAGCCGGTCGATCTCCTCCAGGATGTCGCGCTGCACCACCACGTCCAGCGCTGTCGTGGGCTCGTCCAGGACGACCACGTCGGGGTTGAGCGCCATGGCCATCGCGATCAGCACCCGCTGGCGCATGCCGCCCGACAGCTCGTGCGGGTAGGCGCCGATGCGTCCCGGGTCGATGCCGACCAGCTCCAGGAGTTCGCGGGAGCGCTCCTCCCGCTCGCGCCTGGACATCGACGGCTCGTGGGTGGTGAACACGTCGTGGAGCTGGCGCCGGACGCTGAGCACGGGATTGAGCGCGTTCATGGCGCTCTGGAAGACCATGGCCACCCGCCGCCACCGGAAGCGTCGCAGCTCCTCGCCCTCCAGGGCCAGCACGTCGATGGGGTCGCCGTCCTTGGGGTGGAAGACGACCTCGCCGAAGGTGGTCCGGCCGGGCGGCTGCAGCAGCCGGTTGACCGCGTACGCCAGCGTCGACTTGCCGCAGCCGCTCTCGCCCGCGATGCCGAGGACCTGGCCGCGGCCCAGGTCGAAGCTCACGCCACGGACCGCGCGGGTCCGCCCATAAGCCACGCTCAGGTCGCGTACGGAAAGGACGGTGTCGTTCATGTCGCGTACCGACGGGACGGGGTCGTTCATGCGGCCGCCTTTCGCAGTCGCGGGTTCATCAGCTCGTCGATGCTGAAGTTGATCAGTGAGAGCCCGGTGCCGAGCGCGGCGATGAACACCCCCGGCGGTACGAACCACCACCAGGCGCCCATGGAGAGCGCGGAGCCGTTCTGGGCGTAGTAGAGCATCCCGCCCCAGGAGGTGACCGCGCCGCCACCGAGGCCGAGCGCGGACAGTCCCGACTCGGTGAGGATGGCGCCGATGATCGCCCAGACGAAGCCGGAGGCGATGACGGGGACGAGGTTCGGCAGGATCTGGAAGACCATGATCCGCCAGCCGGGCTCGCCGCTCACCCTGGCCGCGTCCACGTAGTCGCGGTTGCGCAGCGACATGACCTGGGAGCGGATGACCCGCGCGGGACCCGCCCAGCTGATCATCGAGATGATCAGGGCGTAGGTGAACGGGCCGCTGTCCTCGACGTAGTCGGCGACCAGGATCAGCAGCGGCAGCGTGGGGATGACCAGGGCGACGTTGCTGAGCAGGGAGAACGCCTCGTCCACCCAGCCGCCGAAATAGCCGCCGACGACGCCGATGAGCAGCGAGCCCACCGTGCCCAGCACCCCGGCGATCACGCCGATCAGCATCGACCCGCGCGTGGCGTGCATCAGCTGGGCCAGCACGCTCTGCCCGGTGTCGGTCGAGCCGAGCCACTGCTCCGCCGATGGCGGTTCGAGCCGGCCGGCCACCAGGGCCTCAGGGTCTCCGGCCAGGATGGGGCCGACGATGGCGAGCAGGGCGAAGAAGCCGACGATCACCAGTCCGGCGACGAGCTTGCCCGATCTGGGCAGGCCGAGCACCCGGTCCCGGGGAGCGGCCAGGGTCACAACAGCGGTCACTGCCTCAGCCCGCCTTCCGCACTCGGGGGTCGATCAGCCCGTACAGCAGATCGACCAGGAGGTTGGCGGCCAGCACGGCCACCGAGATGATCAGGAAGAGGCCCTGCATGAGCGGGTAGTCGGCGCTGCCGACGGCCTGCAGCAGCGCGAACCCCACGCCCGGGTAGGAGAAGACGACCTCGGTGGCGACCTGGCCGCCGACGAAGAAGCCGAGCATGATCGCGAACCCGGTCACGCTGGGCAGGATGGCGTTGCGGGCCGCGTACGCGACCATCACCCGGCGCGGCCGTAACCCCTTGGCCTGCGCCATGACCACGTAGTCCTCGGCCATGGTCGAGACCATCATGTTGCGCATGCCGAGCAGCCAGCCCGCGATGCCGGAGATCACCAGCGTGAGCGCGGGCAACGCGCCGTGGTAGAGCACGCTGCCGATGAAATCGCCGGTGAAGCCCATGCGTACGTGGGCGTAGTCGTAGGCGCCGTTCAGGGGGAACCAGCCGAGCCCGGCCCCGAGGAAGAACAGCAGCAGCAGGGCCAGCCAGAAGTACGGGATCGCGGCCAGGAACGTCGTGGTCGGGATCAGCCCGTCCAGCCAGCTCCCCCGCCGCCACCCGGCCACCATGCCCAGGCCGACGCCGAGCCCGACCGTGATCAGCAGCGCTATCGACACCAGGCCGAGCGTCCAGGGCAGCGCCTGGCCGATCACGGTGCCCACCGGGGCGGGGTAGTAGGTGACGGAGGTGCCCAGGTTCCCGGTGGCCAGCTGGCGGAGGTAGGCGAAATACTGGACCCACAGCGGGTCGTGGCTCACCCCGAACATGACCTCCAGGGTCTTGCGGAACTCCGGCGGCGGGGGCTGCCTGCTCTGGAAGCGCGACAGGATGATGTCGACCGGGTTGCCCCTGATCAGGCGCGGGATGAGGAAGTTGATCGTGAGTGCGGCCCACAGCGCCACCGCGTAGAAGCCGAGCTTGCGCCAAAGGTATGCCATGTGATCCTCCCCGGGCGACCGGGGCGCGCGGCCCCGGTCGCGTCCTCGTCGTTCCTACTGCACCGGCTGGAGGTTCTTGGCCACGATGCCGTTGTCGGGGTGGGAGAAGGGCAGGCCGAGCGCGTACGGGTTCTGCTCGCTGGGCCACCCGGTGACGTTGGTGGTCCGGAACTCGGCCAGGGCGCTGGACTGCTGCAGCGGGATGTAGGGCAGGTCGGCCACGACGGCGTCCTGGATGGCGTAGATCGCCTGCTTGATCGCGTCCGTCTGCTCCGGCGGGGTGTCGGCGATGACCTTCAGCGCGGCGTCCACGGCCGGGTTCTTGTAGCGGGCCATGTTCTGGTTGGCCGGGGGGATGTTCTTGCTGTTGAGGATGTTGTCGTACATGTAGTACGGGTGCGGGCCGCCATAGGCGTTCCACATCATCAGCTCGAAGTCGCCCTTCTGCTGCATGTCGACGAAGGCGTTGAAGGACACCTCCTTCGATTTGAACTCGATGCCGACCTCCTTGAGCTGCTGCTTGATGACCTGGGCGGCCGAGACGTAGTCGGTCCAGCCGCTCACCAGATGGCAGGTCACCGACAGGCGCTTACCGTCCTTGGCGTAGTAGCCGTCACCGTCCTTGGCGTATCCGGCCGCCTCCAGGGTCTGGCGGGCCTTGTCCTGGTTGAACTCCAGCTTCGCCGTGGCGTACTTGGGCGAGAGGTAGTCCTGGAAGAGCGGCAGCACTATGCCCGCCGGGCTGGCCGGCTTGCCCAGCCCGGCGAACGCCAATTCGATGATCTTGTCGCGGTCGAGCCCGAGGTTGATGGCCTGCCGCACGGCCAGGTCGTTCATGGGGGCCTTGGTCAGGTTCGGCACCAGGTTGGTGACGTACAGCTGGGACTCGTTCTTGTAGGCGTTGTGCTCGGGGTCCTTGGCCACGAACTGCTTGTCGGGGTCGGCCATGAACATGCCGCCCCAGTCGAGCTGCCCGGTGACCATCGCCTGGAGGGAGGCGTCGTTGTTGTTGTACGACCAGAACCGCATTCCGGCGATCTTGGGCTTGCCGGTGTCCCAGTGGTTCGGGTTCTTGACCATGGTGTAGCTCTGCGGCGTGAACTCGCCCATCATGAACGGCCCGGTGCCGACCGGCTTGGTGTTCGTCTCTTTGGTGGGCTTGTCGACCTTCTCCCAGATGTGCTTGGGCACCATGTACTGGTGGCCGGCCACGTCCCACAGTTTGGTGTACATCTTCTCGGTGAAGCTGATCTTCACTGAGGTGGGGCTGAGGACCTGGGCGTCCTTGACGTTGCTGCCGCCCGCGTTCAGGTCCTTCTTGTCGCGGCGGTAGAGGAAGTTGAACGCCACGTCCTCGGCGGTGAACGGCTTGCCGTCGCTCCACTTCACGCCGTCGCGGAGGGTGAAGGTGATCGACTTGCCCTCGTCCCCGAACTCGTACTTGGTGGCCAGGAGAGGCTGGACGTCACCCGACTTCGACTGGTTGAAGAACATGAGCGTCTCGTAGATCAGCCCCCAGGTGCCCATGAGGTTGGGCGCGCCCTGGACCAGGGGGTTGAGGTTCTCGTTGAACTGGCCCGTGCCGGCGATGACGTTCACGATGGTGTCTTTGGCGGCGCCTCCGGAAGCTGAGGCTGGACCGGAGGAGGGGGCGGTGCTGCCGGCGGTCAGCGGCACCCCGCCGCCCGAGCAGGCGGTGAGGAGGGCGAGCGTGGCCGCTGCCACGATCACCATGGCTCTTCTCATGTACTTCTCCCAGGGGGGTTAGGCAGAAGGGCGGAGCGGTCGTTCACCCACCTCATGGGCACATCAGCCCCGATTTCCCGATTTATCGTGAAGCGATGGCTTTCGCCGGGCAGGAGGGTGATGAGCTGGTCGTCCACCTCGGCGGTGGGGTGTACCTGATCAGGGAAGATCGCCAGATCCCGTACCAGCGTGTGCGCGCTGACGATGACGTCACGCCCCTCGACCGTCACCGTGCACCGCCCCTCGGGCAGGTCGAGGTCCTTGTCCGGCAGGAAGAACCACAGCGCCCTGCGCTCCCCCGCGCGCACCGCGATCAGCTCTCTCGCCGGGTCGGCCGGCTCGCCCACGCCAAGGGGCACCGTCACCGCGCCACGCGGCGGCACTTCGAGCTCGAAGCTCTCGGCCCGCAGCTCCGTACCGTCCACCCCGAGCCGCGCAGCCACCGCGCCGCTCACCCACGGCTCGTCGGTGTCGTTGACCGCCACGAGCGCCAGCCCGCCGTCGCGCGGCTGCACGGTCAGCAGCCGGTCGGCGTACGCCCGGCGCAGCGCGTGGAACAGCGGCTTCCTGCGCCCGTCGCCGTCGATCGCGGACCACGAGGTGACGGGCCAGCAGTCGTTGAGCTGCCACACGATCGTGCCCGCGCAGTGCGGCCACAAGGACCTGAAGTGCTCGACGCCGAGCTGGATCGCCCTGGCCTGGTTGACCTGCGTGAGGTAGTGCCAGTCGGCGAAGCCGGCGGGCGGCGCGAAGTGCGGCTTGAGCCCGGCGGCCAGCTTGAGGTCACCGTCGATCGCCTTCTGGTGGAGGCGCATGCCGGGCGAGTCGGGCGCGAGCGGCTCGTCGCTGATGGCGCGCTTGATGGTCGCGTACGTGGCCGGCCCCTGGAAGCCGAACTCCGAGACGAACCGGGGCCGGTATTCGCGGTAGGCGGTGTAGTCGCGTTCGTTCCAGACGTCCCAGATGTGGATGTTGTGGTGGCCAGGGTCGTTGGGATGGACGTCCATCGACCCCGAGTACGGGCTGCCCGGCCAGTACGCCCGGCCAGGGTCGAGCTCGGCCACGATGCCGGGCAGCAGGTCGAGGTAGTAGCCCTCGCCCCAGGTACGTCCGGCCAGCCGCTCGCGCCAGTGCCAGTCGAAAAAGCCCCAGATGTTCTCGTTGTTGCCGCACCACAGGGCCAGGCTCGGATGCGGCATGAGGCGGGTGACGTTCTGGCGGGCCTCGGCCTCGACCTCTGAGCGCAGCGGCTCCTCCTCCGAGTAGGCGGCGCAGGCGAAGGGGAAGTCCTGCCAGACCAGCAGCCCCAGTTCGTCGCACAGGTCGTAGAAGTCGTCGCTCTCGTAGAGCCCGCCGCCCCAGACGCGCATCAGGTTGACGCCCGCCTCACATGCCTGAGCGAGGCGCTCGGCGTAGCGGGCGCGGTCGATCCTGACTGGGAAGCAGTCGTCGGGGATCCAGTTGACGCCCTTGGCGAAGATCGGGCGGCCGTTGACCACGATCGTGAAGGCGCCGTCGGCCGTGTCCAGCTCGATCGTCCTGAAGCCGATCTTCCCTTGCCAGGTGTCGAGGTGGTCGCCGAGTGTCACGGTCAGCTCGTGCAGCGGCTGTTCGCCGTATCCGCGTGGCCACCAGAGCTCGGGCTGGGGAATTTCGACCTCGAGTACCGCCGTGTCCGATGGGAGCGCTCCCATAGCAGACCTGCCGCAGACCGTGGCGGTGATCTGCAGTTCCTCCTGCACTGCCTGTACGGCCCGCTCGATCTCCATGTGCACGGCGACCCGGGCGACGCCGTCGGTGACGGTCACCACCGGCCGCACGGCGGCCAGCCGGGCGCCGCTCCACTCGTGCAGCCCGATCGACCGCCAGATGCCCGCCGTGACCAGAGTCGGCCCCCAGTCCCAGCCGAAGTTGCAGGCCATCTTCCTGATGAAGTTGTAGGGCTCGGTGTAGGCGCTCGGCCGGTCGCCGAGCTCCTCCTTCAGCCGTTCGGCGTACTCCCCCGCCGGCCGGAAGGTCACCGCCAGCCGGTTGCTCCCGATGCGCAGCGCGGGCCGGACGTCGAACCGGTAGGAGCGGTGCATGTTCGCGGTCTCGCCCACGCGCACGCCGTTGAGCTCGATCTCGGCCACGGTGTCGAGTCCTTCGCAGACCAGATCGGTGCGCTCGTGCTCGGTGCCGTCCCACGAGAACTCCGTCTCGTAACGCCACTCCGTACGCCCCACCCAGGCCAGGCGGGTCTCATTGTCGTCGAGGTAGGGATCCGGGATCAGACCGGCGGCGAGCAGGTCGGTGTGCACGCAACCGGGCACGGTGGCCGGAGCCCGCACGTCGCCGCTCGCCGAGCGGACGGTCCAGGAATCGGTCAAGGGGCGGAGCGGGGTCATCAACCCTCCGGAGTTGAGCAGCGGAGATTAGCCGCCATGCCATCACTAAACCCGTTTAGTTTCAATGACTGGTCGCGGACATTTCCGCTCGATTACTGAACCGATTCAGGGCAGGGGGCCGTGCTCCCCCTGCTCACCAGGCGCGGCTCGGCCTGCCGCGAGTCGGCCACCTCCCGGCCCTGGACCAGGCTGAGCAGCGACCGGGCGGCGTTGGCGCCGAACGCGGCGATGTCCCTGCTCACCGCCGTCAGATGCGGCCGGGTCAGCAGGCACAGAGCGGAGTCGTCCCAGGCCACGACCGACAGATCGGCGGGCACCGAGAAACCCGCCTCGCGAGCGGCGGCGGTGCCGGCCACGGCCATCACGTCGTTGTCGTACACGATGGCGGTCGGCCGGTCGGGGCCGCGCAGCAGGTCGAGGGTGGCCCGCTCGCCGCTCTCGCCGCTGTAGTCGGCGTACACGGTGACGGCCATCACGCCCAGCCTGACCGCCGCCTCTCGCATCGCCGCGGTCCTGACGCGGGTGTGCCTGAGCTCCTCCTGCCCCGCGACCCTGGCGATCCTGCGGTGGCCCAGCCCGGCCAGGTGCGCCAGCACGACGCCGATCGCGCCGGCGTCGTCGCTCCAGACGGCGGGCAGCCGCCCGGTACCCTCCGGTCCGCCGATGACCACGGCGGGCAGCTTCAGCTCCTCCAGCACGGCGATCCTTGAATCCTCGGCCCGCAGGTCGACGACGAACACCCCGGCGACCCGGTGCTGCGCCCACCATTTCCGATAAATCGTGATCTCGGTCTCGGGGTCCTCGGTCATCTGCAGCAGCAGCCCCACGGACTCCGCCGACAGCGTGGCCTCGATGCCGGAGATCAACTGCATGAAGAACGGCTCCAGCCCGAGCGTGCGCGCCGGCCGGTCCACGACCAGGCCCAGCACGTCGGGCCGCCCGTCGAACAGGGCCCGGGCCAGGCTGTTCGGCTGCCAGCCCAGCTCGGCGGCGATGGCCTGGATACGGCGGCGGGTCTCGCTGGAGACACCGGGACGGCCGTTCAACGCGAACGACACCGCGCCCTTCGAGACGCCGGCCCGGCGGGCGATGTCGTCGATCGTGGGTCGCTTCATCCGGCCGTCCCTGGATTTACCGGTTCACTTACTCCGCGTACGACACCATGCTCGCGCAGCGTCGCGATGTCCTGGGCCGACAGTCCGAGCTCGGCCCGCAGCACCTCGCCGGTGTGCCGGCCCACCTGCGGCGCTGCCGCGGGCGGCGACTGCTCCCCGTCCATCACCACGGGCGAGCCGGGCGCCCAGTGCCCGCCGACTCCCGGCTGCTCGACCGCTCCCATCAGCGGGCTCTCGCCCAGCAGCGCGGCCAGCTCGGTGAAGCTGCGATATCTCGACCACAGCACCCGGGCGGCACGCAGCGCCGACTCGGCCTCGGCGAGCGTACGACCCTCGAACCAGCCCGCGAGCAGCTCGCCGAGCACCTTGCGATGCCGGTAGCGGGCCGGCTCGTCGGCGAAGTCCACCCCGAGGGCGGCGGCCAGCGCGCTGACCACGTCGGTCAGGCCGGTCGCGGCCAGCAGCCCGCGCCAATGCCGGGCGGTCAGCGCCACGACCATCAGCCGCCCGCCATCGGCCGTGGTGAAGTCGCGGCCGAAGGTGCCGTAGACGTAGTTGCCGCCGCGTTCCCTCGGTGTGCCGCTCAGCTGCGCCTCGGCGAGGTAGCCCAGGTTCCCGGCGGTCGCCAGGGCGACGTCCTCCAGCGCGACCCGTACCTGCTGCCCCTCCCCCGTGAGCAGGCGGTGCCGCTCCGCGGCCAGCAGCCCGACCGTCAGGTACAGCCCCGCGGCCACGTCCCAGGCGGGCACCACGCTGTTCACCGGCTCCGCCACGTCTTCCGGACCGGTCAGCAGCGGGAACCCGGTCGCCGCCTGCACCGTGTAGTCCACCGCGGGCCCGCCGTCCCGGCGGCCGGTGAGCAGCACGTGGATCACGTCGGGGCGGCGCGCGCTCAGCGCCTCGAAGGACAGCTCCGGGTAGCGCTCGGAGTTGCTGATCACGATCCCGCCGCGCGGCCCGCCGCTGACGATCAGCTCGCCGACGAGCGCGCGGCCCTCCTCAGCGGACAGGTCCACCTCGATGGCGCGTTTGCCCTTGTTCAGCCCCGACCAGTACAGGCTCGTCCCGCTCTCGGCCAGTGGCCAGCGCGTACGGTCGACCGCGCCACCGACCGGCTCGACCCGGATCACGTCGGCGCCCAGCTGGGCAAGCGTCATCCCGCTCAGCGGGGTCGCCACATAGCTGGAGATCTCGACGATCCGCAGACCGCGCAACGGCTGCGAGCGCCGGGTATCCGTCACCGGGCCGCCCCCTTGAGCACGAAGACATCAGCAGTGAGACGATAGCCGCCCTTCTGCGCTTCAGGGGATCAGGGCAGCCGTGAGACCTGATAGTGGTCGATCAGCCAGTCGTCGCCGACCCGCCGCGCCAGCACGCACAGGTTGACCGTCACGACCGGCCGGTCGGTGAAGGTGAAGTCGACGTGCAGGTAGCCGAGGACGAGGTCGTCGGCCATCCGCCGGGTCTCCAGGATGTTGTACGCGGCGGTCATGCCGATCGGCTGCGAGTCGTAGTACTCGGCGACGCTCTCGGGACCGACGCCGTATGGGTGCAGGCCTTGGAAGATCGCCTCGTCGGTGAAGTACGACGCCACGCGCTTGGGGTCGTGCGCGTCGACGGCGCTCTTCCATCGGTCCAGGACGGTGTGGAGGATCTCGGCCTCGGCGGCACTGGTCATGGCGCTCTCCTGTCAGTGGTCGGATGTCAGTGGTCGGTCGGATGTCAATGGTCGGTCGGATGTCAGCGGTCGGTCGGATGTCAGTGGTCGGCTGGGTGGATCGTGATGGGCATCGGCGTTCAGCTCCGGCGGGCGGTGTCGACCAGGCGGGGCAGCGGGCCGAGGTGGTGCGGGAAGCGGTGGCGCAGCGCGCCGGTCGCGACCGCGGCCAGCGCGACGAGGGCGGCGCCGACGAGCAGCGCCTGGTTGTAGCCCTGGTGCAGGAGCGGGGTGACGACCAGGGGACCGAGGATCTGCCCGACGCTGTAGCCGGTGGTGAGGATCGCGACCGCCCGCGGGATCCGCAGGTGGGCGCCGACGGCCAGGGTCAGGGAGGCGATGCCGAGGAACGTGGCGCCGAACAGCACCGCCGAGACCAGAGCCGTCGCGACCCCGCTGACCAGGACCGGTAGCGCGATGCCGACGGCCTGTACGACGAGCGCGACGAGAAGGAGCGTCGGCCGCGACCACGTACGGCTGAACCAGGCCCACAGGGCCGACGACGGCAGGGCGGCCAGGCCGACGAGTATCCAGGCGGAGCTACCGACCCAGCCGGGCGCGGTCTGGTCGATCGCGGCGACCAGGAAGGTGCCGGCGATGATGTACCCGGTCCCTTCGAGGGTGTAGCCGACCAGCAACGCACCGAACCAGCGCAGCCCGACCGCGTCACCGCGCCGGGAGGGGCGTGGCGCCGCGCGAATCGGGTCCGGCGCGATGTGGGTCGGGATCGGCGCCTCGTGGGTCGAGACTGACGCCGCACGGGACGGGACCGGCGCGGCGTGGGGCGGGACCGGGCCGGTGTGCAGTTGCCAGGCCAGGGCCGTGAACACGGCGGTCAGTGCGGCCGTGGTCCACCACGCCTGCTGCCACGTTCCGGCGGTACGCAGGATCAGCACGACGACGCCGGACAGGGCGATCCCGGCGCCGATGCCGCCGAAAGCCCATCCGGTGAGATGGTGGGCGTGGCCGCGTAGCCCGGTGAGCATGGCGTTGACCGCGACGACGAAGATCAGCGAGCTCGCGACCCCGGCGACCAGCCGGAGCAGCCACCAGAGGGCGCCGACGTGCGTGAGCGGCATGAGGGCCAGCGTGGCGATCAGGATCACCAGCGACAGACGCAGCGTCGTCCGGGAGGCGGCCATCGCGGGGGCGATGATCGCGGCGACCGCGCCGAGGAGGTAGCCGATGTAGTTCGCGGTGGCCAGGTGCGCGCCGAGCTGCGGCGACAGCCCGGCGTGCGCGTGCATCAGGGGCAGGATCGCGGTGTACGCGAAGCGGCCGATCCCCATGCCCGCCGCCAGCGCCGCCGCGCCCTGCCCGACGACCCGCCAAGGCCGCTCCAGCGAGGTCGCCTCGATCGTCTGCTCCGGTACGGCTGTCAACATGCGCCCTTCTTTCGGCTCTTACGGCACGTGGGGGCGGACGGCGCCCGGGGTCACCGACTGCCCGCCCACCAGCTCAGTGACCGGCTCAGTGACCGGCTCAGTGACCGGCGCTCTGCCCGCCGTCGACGTGCAGAATCTCCCCGGTGACGAACGGAGCGTTCTCGAGATAGATGATCGCGTCCACGATGTCGCTGATGTCGCCCATCCGGCCCACAGGGTGCAGCTCGGCCAGGAACTCATGGGTCTCGGCCGGGTGCATCGGAGTGCGGATGACGCCGGGCGCGACCGCGTTGACCCGGATGCCCCGGGTGGCGTACTCGGTGGCCAGTGACTTGGTGACCGCGTTGAGGCCGCCCTTGGTCAGCGACGCCAGCGCGGACGGCACCTTGCTGTTGGCGTGATCGACCAGGCTGGTGGTGATGTTGACCATGTGTCCGCCGCCCTGGCGGAGCATCGCCTCGATGGCCCGCTGGGAGATCTCGAAGAACCCGCGCAGGTTCACTCCCGTCACCAGGTCGTAGTCCTCGTCGGTGTAGTCGGTGAACGGCTTGGCCACGAAGAGGCCGGCGTTGTTGACCAACGTGTCGATGCGGCCGAACGCCTTCAGCCCCTGCTCGATGACCCGCGCCCCGACGTCTGGGGCGGCGATGTCACCGGCGACGGCCCGCACCATGGGGTCGTCGGAATCCGCGATCGACCGGGAGTTGGCGACGACCGCGTAGCCGAGCTTGCGGTAGGCGGCCACCAGCGCCGCGCCTATGCCCTGGGAGGCGCCGGTGATCACGGCGACTTTCGGCGTACTCATTACTTCCCCCTTGTGAGTGCATATGTACCTGTGACCCGCACCGCGCCTGCGGCGGTGCCGGTGTGGGGGGAGTGGCTCAGACAACGGGCGGCCGTGTCCCGACCGGCCCTCGGGCCATGGCTTCCATCGTGCACCCAGCGGTCGCCGTCGCGCCACGACGGGCTTGCTCTCTGCTGGTAGGCACAGCCTCCTACCGCACTACGATGGGCGGGTGGAGCTACGCCAGCTGCGCTATTTCGTCGCGGTGGCCGAAGAGCTGAACTTCGGCCGCGCCGCGACCCGGCTGCGCATCGCCGGCCCGTCGCTCTCCCAGCAGATCAAGGCGCTGGAGCGGGACCTGGGGGTGCGGCTGTTCGACCGGGACCGCCGCTCGGTCGCGCTGACTCAGGCCGGGGCGGCGCTGCTGACCCCGACCCGGGCGCTGCTCGAACAGGCCGACGAGGTGCGCCGGTCGGCGGCCCGCCTGGCCGCCCCCGAACCGGTCCGGCTCGGGTACGTCAACTGGCGACCCCCCGACCTGGCCGCCCGCATGTCCGGCATCGCGCAGCTGCACGTCGACGCGTGGGTCATGCCGTCACACACCCAGGCCGGTCGGGTCGCCGATGGCAGCATCGACCTGGCCATCTGCTGGGTTCAGACCGACGACCTGGCCGCCTACGACCTCGACGCTCGGCTGATCGGCGCGGATCGGCTCCACGCGATCTCCACGGGCACCGACGCGTCGGCGGTCCGAGCCAAGGACACCCTGGTACTGCTGGACGCCGACACCGTCACCTGGGACTCCTGGAACCGCTACGCCAAGGAGTTCGCCCGCGATACCGGATCCCAGACTGTGCACATCGACGATGGTGGCATCACCGGCGCGGCGTTCTTCGACCACGTACGCCGGCTACGCCGCCCCGTCATCAACTCACCGAAGGGCCAGACCACTCCCCTGCCGCCCGATCTCGTCCGGCGACCGGTGATCGACCCGTCGCCGTACTGGACCTGGGCCCTGGTGTGCCGCCACGGCGAGAAGCGCGGCGCCGTACGAGCCGCCGTCGAGGCCCTGACCCGTGACGTCGGCAGGCTCGGCCTGGACGCCGACACGGCCTGGCTGCCGGTCGGCGACCCGTTCCGCCCGCCTGCACCGGGCGCGGCATTACCGCACTGGGCGAGGGTCACAGGGCCGACCGACGATTAGCTCCGCGCCACAGAGGCCAGCAGGGATCGAGCGAATCTCATCATTTCCTTCGTCAAGAATTGAATTCCGCCTGGGCCGCATTTACGCTCCAGAGATCCGATGTCTCCGCACCCCCCGGTGGTGACCATGCCATCCAGACGATCTCTACTGAAGGCCGGCGGCGCTCTAGCCGCAGCCACACTCGTCCCCGGAACAGCGTCGGCGCAGGCCGAGGCCCGGTCAGCCGATCCCTGGCACCAGGTGCCGGACATCCTGCGTAAGATCCGGCCTCCACGCTTCCCCAACCGAAGGTGGGATGTCACCGCGTTCGGCGCCGTGGGGGACGGCACGACCGACTGCACGGCCGCGTTCAAGGCGGCGATCGCCGAGTGCCATCGCAGGGGCGGCGGCCGGGTCGTGGTCCCGCCGGGACGCTTCCTGACCGGCGCCGTCCATCTGCTCAGCAACGTCGAGCTGCACGTGTCCGAGGGCGGTGTGATCGCCTTCAGCACCGATCCGAACGCCTACCTGCCGGTCGTCTTCACCCGGTGGGAGGGCACGGAGTGCTACAACTACAGTCCCTTCATCTACGCCCACGGCCAGCGGAACATCGCGGTCACCGGCAAGGGCACACTCGACGGCCAAGCCAGGCAGGGCCCCTGGGAGAGCTGGTACGCCAACAGCGGCCCGCAGGGCGCCGACCAGCGGGCGCTGCGCAAGATGGGCGACGACGGCGTGCCGGTCGAGCAGCGCGTGTTCGGCGCGGGCCACTATCTGCGCCCCGCCATGGTCCAGTTCGTGAAATGTCAGAACATCCTGGTCAGCGACCTCACGATCCTCGAGCCGGCCATGTGGACCGTGAACCCGGTCCTGTCCACGAACGTCACCGTGCGCGGCATCACCGTCGTCAGCACGCTGTACAACACCGACGGCTGCGACCCCGAGGCATCGTCGTACGTGCACATCCACGACTGCCGCTTCAACACCAACGACGACTGCGTGGCGGTCAAGTCGGGACGCGACGCCGACGGCCGCCGGGTGGGCGTGCCCAGCGAGAACATCGTCGTCCAGGACTGCGCCTTCTCCGGCCGCTGGGGCGGCATCACGGTCGGCAGCGAGATGTCCGGCGGCGTCCGCAACGTCTTCGCCGAACGGTGCGTGATCAACTCGCCGGACTTCCCCGGCAACTACCCGGTGAAGTACCCCGTCTACATCAAGGCCAGCAAGAAGCGCGGCGCCTTCATCGAGGGCGTCTACGTACGCGGCTTCACCGGCCAGAACGTGGACCGCGAGGTGATGTTCGTCAACATGGCCTACAACAGCAACGAAGGAGGCACCGAGCCGGTGTCGGTCCGCGACATCCGGATGGAGCGGACCAGGCTCGACGGGGCCGACGCCGTACTCAACCTCGTCGGCCTGGAGACCGACCACCTGACCGGGGTACGCCTGGAGAAGTGCGCGTTCACGAACATCACCGGCGCGAACACGATCACGTTCACCGACGACCTGAGCCTGCGCAAGGTGTTCGTGAACGGGGTGGAGCAGCACTGAAGCCCTTCAGCGCCCGTCGCCCGAAGGCGGGCGACGATCCTTCGTCTTACGGTTTCCGTGGATTTATCGGATACTGCGGGCATGCGGTTGCTGGAGCGGGAGCCGTCGCTGGCGGCGCTGGCTGAGTACGCGGCCGAGGCCAGGCAGGGTGCCGGGCGGCTGGTTCTGGTCTCGGGTGAGGCGGGTGTCGGGAAGTCGGCGCTGGTGGAGCGCTTCCAGGAGGACCTGCTGGATGCCCGGTGGTCGTGGGGGATGTGCGACGGGCTGTTCACTCCACGACCGCTCGGGCCGCTCTTCGATGTGGCGGACCAGCGTCGGGGCGCGCTGCTGGAGCTGTGTCGCGCGGGGGCCGGGCGTGAGGAGTTGTTCCGTGGGCTGCTGCACGAGGTCAGCGAGCCCGGGACGCTGAACGTGGTCGCGGTCGAGGACGTCCACTGGGCCGACGAGGCCACTCTGGACATGCTGCGGTTCCTCAGCCGGCGGCTCTGGGGCGCTCCGGTGCTGGTCATCGCCACTTATCGGGACGAGGGCCGAGCAGCGGATGACCTGTTCCGGGTCACCCTGGGCGATCTGGCTTCGCAGCGGCCGACGCGGCGGATCGCGCTGGCGCCGCTGTCCGCCGACGCCGTGGGGCTGCTGGCTCGTGGGAGCGGGTGGGAGGCGTCCGCGCTGCACCGGCTGACCGGCGGGAACCCGTTCTACGTGACCGAGGTCGTACAGGCCGGGGTGACAGAGGTGCCGCCGTCGGCGCGGGACGCGGTGCTGGCGCGGGCGACGCGCCTGGACGGCGGGTCCCGCCAGGTGCTGGACGTGGCGGCGCTGACCGGGACCAGGGTCGAGTCGCGATTACTGGAGTCGGTGACCGGCTGCCCGCCGTCCGCCCTGGACGAGTTGCTCGGGTGCGGGCTGGTGATCGAGGACGGCCCGTGGCTGAGGTTCCGTCATGAGATCGCGCGGCTGGCGGTGGCGGGGGCGGTCTCGGCGCATCGCGGCCGGGCCATTCACGGTCTCGTCCTGACCGCGCTGGCCGACCTGGGCTGCGACGACGAGGCCCGGATGGCCTTCCACGCCGAGGCGGCGGGCGATGCCGAGGCGGTCCTGCGTCACGCCCCCGCCGCCGCCCGCCGTGCGGCGTGGCTGGCCTCGCACCGTGAGGCGGCGGCGCAGTTCCGGCGGGCGCTGCGGTTCGCGGACGGGGCCGACAGCGCGACGATCGCCAGGCTGTACGAGGGGCTGGCCGACGAGGCGGCGCTGCTCGACCAGTGGGAGGATGCGGCGGATGCCTGCGAGCACGCGCTGGCGCAGTGGCGCGAGGCGGGAGATCGGCTGCGGGAGGGCGACACGCTGCGGCGGCTGTCACGCACCCTGTGGAACCTGGTCCGCGCGGATCAGGCGGTCGCCGCCGTCGAAGCCGCCGTGTCGGTCCTGGAACCACTCGGGCCGAGCGTCGAGCTGGCCTGGGCGTACGCCATCTTCGCCAACCGGCGCATGCTGCAGGCCCAGCACGACGCGGCCATCGACCTGGCACGGCGGGCACAGACGATCGCCGAGCGTCTGGGTGCCACCGACGTGCTCAGCGACGTGCTCAACACCATGGCGGCGTCGGCCGCGGCCAAGGGCGAGGACTGGGTGGGGGGCATGCGCCGGGCGTTGGACCTCGGTCTGTCCGGGCGCCACCAGGACCAGGCGGGCCGGGCGTTCGCGAACTTCTGCGCCACGTACGTGAGCGAGCGGCGGTTCGCCGCGGCCGAGCCGTTACTGGTCGAGGGCCTCGCCTATTGCGATGAGCGGGATCTCACCACGTACGCGATGCACCTGCGCAGTGAGCAGGCCACCATGCTGGAGCGGACGGGACGCTGGGACGAGGCGGTGACGCTCTGCGCCGAGATCCTCGCCGTCACGCCGCTCTCCTCGTGCAGCCGGTTGTGCATCGTACGCAAGCTCGGCGCGATCCACGCCCGCCGTGGCGAGCCCGGCGTCTGGGCGTATCTGGACGAGGCGGCCGAGATCGCCGACCGTACCTGCGAGCCGCAGCAGATCGTGCCCGTCCGGCTCACCCGCGCCGAGGCGTACTGGCTGGAGGGGAAGGCGGACCACGCCCGCCGCGAGGCCGAACTGGCGGCGGACGCCTCCGACGGGTGCGACGCGTGGGATCTCGGCGCGGTCGCCGTCTGGCTGCGGCGGACCGGCTCTCGCCGCCCGGCGCATGGCGCGCACGCCGAGCCGTACCGGCTGGAACTCGGTGGCGACGCGGCGAAGGCCGCGCATGCCTGGACCGTGCTGCACAGCCCGTACGACGCCGCGCTGGCCCTGGCACACGCCCCACGGGAGCCGGAGCTCCGCCAGGCCCTGGAGATCCTCACCGGCCTCGGCGCCTTCCCCGCCACCCGCATCGTCAGGCGCAAACTACGCGAACTCGGCGCCCGGTCACTCCCTGCCGGGCCGCGGGCGGCGACCCGGGGGCATCCGTTCGGGCTGACCCGGCGCGAACACGAAGTGCTCGCCCTGCTCTGCGCCCGGTGCACCAACGCCGAGATCGCCGCGAAGCTCTTCATCTCCGTCAAGACCGTCGGTCACCACGTCTCGTCCATCCTCGCCAAACTGGGCGCCCCGAGCCGCAACGCCGCCGCCGACCAGGCCATCAGGCTCGGCCTGGCCGAGCGGGAACCCAGGGCGGAAAGTTAGGCATCGCCCGCCGCAATATAGGGATCGGCCACCGATCCCCGCCGCCGCCCCGTCCTCGTACGGTCGAGCCACACACCACTGCACGGGGACTCATTACGGCTATAAGGGGGCAGCATGGCGCGGCGTACCAGCCCGTCTGTCATGGACATGCGGCCGAGCATCAGCGACGGCGGTCGCGCCGACCTGCTCATGGAGCTACTGCGGCGCATCGTCGACCTGTGCCAGCCCACGGACGCGCGCGCCGAGCGCTGCCTGCTGGAACTGGGCGCCCTGCTGGCACGGCAGGATCACCCGCCGATCGAAGGTAGCGGCCGGTCGGCCGTGTCCTGCCACCGCTGGGGACGGCAATGGCGGATCGAGCTGGCCGGCCGGATCGCGTACGTCGACCACAGCGTGGGCATGAACCACCTTGCGCTCCTGCTCGCCAACCCGTACCAGGAGATCTCCGCCCTCGAACTGGCCGCCGGCTCCGCGCTGCCCAGCCAGTCGACGAGCCGGGACGGCGAAAGCGCCCAGCCGGTGCTCGACGACCTGGCCAAACGCCGCTACATGCAGCGGCTGTCGCAGCTACAGGCCGAGATCGACGAGCTCGAGTCGATGAACGACCCAGAACGGGTCGCCGCGGTACGCGCCGAGCGCGACTGGCTGCTCGACGAACTGGCCGCGGCCACCGGCCTCGGCGAGCGGACCCGCCATTTCGCCGGAAGCGCCGAGCGCGCCAGGGTCGCGGTGGGCAAGGCCATCCGGCGTACGTTGAACCGCATCGCGGAGATCGACCCGATCATCGGCGACGAACTGCGCACCGCCGTACAGACGGGCATGCGCTGCTGCTACCAGCCCAGTTGGCCACGGGCGTACCAGGACAGATGACCGCAGCGGCTTGGCGACGAAAGCAGCAACCGGTGGACCGCGTTCGGCCCGAGCGACAGGGTGACGCGTGTCACGTCGCGTGATGTCACGGCGCGGCGGTCGGCGGTGTCCTGAGGGCATGAGCGAACACAACACATCCCACAAGGTCGTGGTCATCGGCGGCGGTTACGCCGGAACGCTCGCGGCCAACCGTCTGCGGATGCGCGACGACGTCGACATCACGCTGGTCAATCCGCGCCCGGAGTTCGTCGAACGCATCCGGCTGCACCAGTTCGTGGCCCGTACCGGCGACCCCACGATCGACTACGGCACGCTGCTCGGCGAGGGCATCCGCCTGGTCGTCGACAGCGTCACGCGCATCGACCCCGCCGCCCGCGCCGTGCGGCTGGCGTCGGGCCGTAGCCTGGACTACGACTACGTCATCTACGCGGTGGGCAGCACCGGGGCCGTATCGTCAGCGGTGCCCGGCGCGGCCGAGTTCGCGTTCGACATCGCGGAATTCGAGTACGCGCAGCGGCTGCGCGCCCGGCTGGAGGAGTTGCCCCCCGATGCTCCGATCACCGTGGTCGGCGGCGGATTGACCGGCATCGAGACGGCCGCCGAGCTGGCCGAGCAAGGGCGCAGGGTCACGCTGGTGTGTGGCCGGACGCTGGCACCGACATTCAGCGCGGCTGGTCGCCGATACATCGCCACATGGCTGTCGCGGCACGGTGTCGTGGTGCTCGAGGCCGCCGTGGTGAGCGAGGTGCGGGCGGAGGCGGTCGTCGTCGCCGACGGTGGCGTGCGTGCGAGCGCGCTGACCATCTGGACGGCCGGTTTCGGTGTGCCGGAGCTGGCGGCGGCGAGCGGGCTGCGCACCGACGCGCTCGGCCGGCTGCTCACTGACGAGACGCTGACCAGCGTCGACGACGACCGCATCGTCGCGGCCGGCGACGCCGCAGCGCCGTCGGGCCAGCCGCTGCGGATGAGCGGCTACGCCGCCGGGCCGCTCGGGGCACAGGCCGCCAACACCGTGCTGAGCCGCATCGCGGGGACCGAACCGGCGGTGCTCGACCTGGCCTTCACGGGGGCGTGCGTCAGCCTCGGCCGGCACGCCGGCATACGACAGCTCGCCCGCAAGGACGACACCGCGGTGAACGTCTTCATCGGCGGCCGCATGGGTGCCGCGATCAAGGAGGTGACCTGCAAGTTCGTGGTGGCGAAGCGGATCCGCGGCGAGGCTCGCAAACCGGGTTCCATGAGCTGGCCCAAGGGCGGCCCGCGTCCCGAGCAGCCGGCCTCCGCCACGCGGGTGGTCACCTCCCCGTGAGCACCGACGAGCACGCCGAGCGGTTCACCCTGTTGCGGCCGCTGCTGTTCACGATCGTCTACGAGATACTCGGCTCGGCGACCGAATCCGACGACGTGCTGCAGGACGCCTATCTGCGGTGGGCCAACGTGGATCTCACGATGGTTCGGGACACCAAGTCGTACCTGGCGCAGCTGGTGACCCGTCAGGCGCTCAACGCGTTGCGGGCGAGCGCGCGCCGTCGCGAGGACTACGTGGGCCCGTGGCTGCCCGAGCCGCTGCTGCTCGACGAGAACGACGCCTCGACCGATGTGGTGCTCGCCGAGTCGGTGTCGATGGCGATGCTCGTGCTGCTCGAAACCCTCACCCCCGATGAGCGCGCGGTGTTCGTGCTGCGTGAGGTGTTCGGTTTCGGCCACCACGACATCGCCACGGCGGTGGGCAAGTCCGTGGCGGCGGTGCGGCAGGTGGCGCACCGCGCCCGCGAGCACGTACAGGCGCGGCGTCAGCGCTTCGAGCCCGTAGACGCCGCGACCAGCGCGCGGATCACCGAGCAGTTCATGACCGCGGCGGCCACCGGAGACCTGGAAGGGCTGCTCTGGCTGCTCGCGCCGGACGTCACCTGGACCGCCGACAGCGGCGGCAAGACCACCGCGTCGCGCCGGCCGGTGGTGGGCGCGCGGAAGGTGGCCGCGGTCCTGATGAGCCTGTTCCGCCAGGAGCGACTGGCGGACCTGCGGATCGAGATGGTCAACTGCAACAACACGCCCGCGCTGGTCCTCAGCGGCGAGCGCCTGGAAGGCGTCTTCCTGATCGAGATCGCCGATGGCAAGATCACCAACCTCTACGCCATTCGCAACCCAGACAAACTTCTCGCGGTGGCGGTCCCGCGCCGGATCAGCCGATAGGAGCACGTTCACATGTCCGTCAGCAACAGGGGGCTCTCATGCATGATGTAGTGATCGTGGGCGGCGGCCCGGTCGGTCTGTTTCTTGCCTGCGAGCTCGGCCTCGCGGGCTGCTCTGTCCTGGTGCTCGAGCGGGAGCCGGAGCCTCGCTCCCCGTGGAAGGCGTACCCGCTCGGGACGCGGGGCCTGTCCGCCGCGTCGGTAGAGGCGTTCTACCGACGCGGGATGCTGCACCCGCTGCTGACAGCCTCAGGCGCTCCCAGCGCGGACGAGCCGTCACCCCCTCGTGGCGTGGGCCACTTCGCCGGCATGATGCTCGATCCGGCCAAGGTCGACCTCGCCGCCCTGCCGTTCCGGCTGCCCAGCCCGGCACCGGAGTTCTTGTTGACAAGCCTCGAAGCGGTCGAAACGGTGCTGTCCGAGCGGGCGGCCAAGCTCGGCGTGCAGGTCAAGCGTGGCGTCACGGTCTCCGCCATCGCGCAGACCGATGAAAGCGTGGTCGCGCAGGCCGGCGAGCACGAATACGCGGCGCGCTGGCTCGTCGGCTGCGACGGCGGACGCAGCACGGTGCGCGGGCTCGCCGGCTTCGACTTCGTCGGCACCGAGCCGCAGTTCACCGGCTACACCATGCTCGCCACCATCGCCGATCCCGAGAAGCTACGCCCCGGCTTCAACCCGACCGCGACCGGCATGTACCTCCAGATGGCCGCAGAAGGGCACATCGGCATGCTGGACTTCGACGGCGGCACGTTCGACCGCTCGCAGGAGCCGACTCGCGACCATCTCCAGGCGGTTCTGCGCCGTGTGTCCGGCACCGACGTGACCCTGAAGGACGTCCACCTCGCCTCGAGCTTCACCGATCGGGCGATGCAGACGACGACCTACCGGCAGGGACGCGTCCTGCTCGCGGGCGACGCCGCACACATCCACCCTCCCTTTGGCGGGCAGGGACTCAACACCGGTATCGGCGACGCCCTGAACCTGGGGTGGAAGCTCGCGGCGACCGTGGACGGCGACGCACCGGACGGGCTGCTCGACACCTACACCCGCGAGCGCCATCCGATCGCCGCCTGGGTGCTCGACTGGACGCGCGCCCAGACGGCGGTCATGCGGCCGGACCCGCACGCCCAGGCCATCCAAACAGTGATCCGCGACCTGCTCGGAACCCGTGACGGAACCACCTACGCGTTCCAGAAGATATCGGGATCCTCGCTCCGTTATGACCTCGGCAGCGAGCAGCAGTTGGTCGGCCGCAACGCCCCGGACCTTCACCTTGAGGACGGCACTCGCCTCGGCGACCTGATGCGGGACGGACGAGGCGTCGCACTCGACTTCAGCACCGACCGACGCCTGCACGATTCGGCGATGGGCTGGAAGAACCGGATCCGGTATGCGGCCGGACCGGCGAGAAACGACCTCGGATTCGGGGCCGTACTCGTCCGACCCGACGGCATAGTCGCCTGGGCAGGCGATCGCGCCCCTGATCGTGAAGCGTTCGAACGGGCCGCCGGCCATTGGTTCGGTAATCCGGCGTGAGCGGCAAGCTCCGCATCACCGATCTCAGGAAACCCCGCGGACCATGAACACGTCCACCGGATCCTCGGCCTCCAGGGTGAACCCGTGCCGCTCATACAGCCGCCGGGCCGAACTTCCCTGCAGCACGTTCAACCGGACAGGGACACCGTCACGGTCGCACCGATCCAGCAGCTCGCGCAGGACGCCCGAACCGATGCCGGAACCCTGCAGGTGCGGGGCCAGGAAGAAGTGCTCCAGCCAGCGGGCGTCCTCGGCCTCCCGTAGCGCCACGCAGCCGGCGAACTCGCCGCCGACCTCGATCACCCAGGTGTGTGACGGGTCGTAGGCGTCCCTCATCCGCTGCCGTACTCGCTGCTCGTCGTAGCGTCCGAGCCGCTCCAGATCCGCCCGCATCACCACAGCGCGTAGCTCGACCATCGCCTCGAGGTCCGCCGCCGAAGCCCGCCGAATACCCCAATCCACCATGATGTTGCACTTTACGGCACGCGGCTAGCAGAAAGGTGCCCAGGACATTAACCGGACAATTCGGGATGGCATTTTGTCCGGTGACCATGCCGATTCTCCCGCTTATGCTCTGCTCCCATGGAGAGCAGAGAGAAAGAGACGGTTCTCGACCTTCAGCGGCAGTTCGACGCGGCGGAGCTGGCCGCCGACGCCGAACGTCTGCGCGAGTTACTGGCCGACGACTTCCAGTCGATCGGGCCCAAGGGGTACGTGCTCGACAAGGAGCAGTGGATCGGACGCCACGCCCAGTTCCAGTACCACGCCCTGGACACCAGCCAGATCGACATCCGGATGTACGGCGACGCCGCGATCGTGCGCAACGTGCAGAGCAACCAGGCGACCTCTCATGGCCGGGCGGTGGCGCTGCGGGTGCGGGTGTCCCAGACGTGGGTCAGACAGGAGGGTTCGTGGCGGCTGGCGGGCATCCAGTTCAGCCCGATGGCCGACGACGCGTAGCCCGGACCATGAGGCCTGATGTCCGGTGAATGTCCGGTTGCTGTCCTGGCCTGATCGTCTGCCGACGATGGAGGATGAAGGGCAACTGCGCGATCCCCCCAAGGCGGTAAACGACCATGACGATACAGACGACCCCTCCACTCGGCCGGGCGCTGTGGTCGGCAGCTACCTGGTGGCGCTGGGCCTGCTCTGCCACGCCGCATGGGACGTCTACCACTACCGGGCGAACCGAGTGGTGACCCGGTCGCTCGCCGAGTTCTGTCTCGTGCTCGACACCGCCCTGGCCGTGGCGATCATCGTCCTGACGGCGACGGCCTGACCCCGGAGGAACGATGAGCCTTCTCAAGGACCGGGTCGCCCTGGTCACGGGCAGCTCCCGAGGGATCGGGGCGGCCATCGCGACCACGTTCGCCCAGGCCGGCGCCCGAGTCGTGCTGCACGGCCGCGACGAGGCCGCGCTCGCCGCGGTCCAGGCGCGCGTCGACGACCTCGGCGGCGAGGCCATCAGCGTGACCGGGGACGTCACCGTCGCCACCGACCTCGACCGGATCCGCGAGCAGATCCTCGCCCGGTACGGCCACGTCGACGTGCTGGTCGTCAACGCCGGCAGCTCGGACAGCCGCCCCATGCCCATCGAGGACATCACGGAGGAGAGCTGGCGGGCCGACATCGACCGGAACCTGACCGGCACCTTCCTGACCGTCAAGTGTTTCCTGCCCGGCATGAAGGAGCGCCGGACCGGCAACATCATCACCCTGTCCTCGGCGGCCGGGCGTAAGCCGAGCGAACGGACGATCGTCGCGTACGCGGCGGCGAAGGCCGGTGTGCAGCTCTTCACCCAGGATCTGGCCGCTCAGGTGGGCCCGTTCGGCATCCGCGCCAACTGCCTCGCCCCGGAGACGATCCTCACCGACACGAATCAGCAGTGGATACCGGCCGACGTCCAGCGCTCGCTGGCCGAGTCACACCCGCTGCGGCGGCTCGGCACGTCCGAAGACGTCGCCCGGGCCGCGCTCTTCCTCGCCTCCGACGACTCGAGCTGGATCACCGGCGTCATCGTCGACATCGCCGGTGGCGCGGTGCTGGTATGACTCGCGACCCCCTGCCCGTGGCCCGTGACTCGTGAAACCGGCCTGCTCAGCGGCTCACGATGAGGCCGGGCGGAAGACGGGGACCGCTTCGCCGCCCTCCGGCTGCTCGAAGGCGACGCGGACCGGCAGGCCGGCGTACACCTCCTCGGGCGCGGCACCGGTGATCTGGAGCTGCAGCCACGGCTCCTCCTCCAGCTCGACGATCGCGACCACAATCGGCGGCGCGCCCTTGGTGTGCACCACCGACCAGCTCACCACCGACCCCGTCCCGGAGGCGGCCGTCCAGGACAGCTCGGGCGAGCCGCACCGCGGGCACGTACGCGCCTGCGGAGCGGAGAAGGTGCCGCACTGATCGCAGTGCCGGATCAACAGTTCGCCGCGCGCGGTGCCGTCGAAGAACTCGGCGGTGGCCGCGTCGCGGTGGACGATTCCCACGGGCATCGGCATGCTCCTATCGCGCGTGCGGGCTGAGGATGAGGGTGGAGTGGTGGTCGAGTACGCCGCCGTTGCCGCTGACCAGCACCATGTCGTTGCGCGGGGCCTGACGGTCGCCGCCCTGGCCGCGGGCCTGGATGACGGCCTCCGACAGCGGGGTCATCCCCCACATGTAATAGGAGGAGAGCTGGCCGCCGCCGGTATTGACGGCCAGCGTCCCCTCCGGTCCCAGTACGCCGCTGGCCACGAAGGGGCCGCCCTCGCCCTTGGCGCAGAAGCCGTAGTCCTCCAGGGAGATGAGCGCGGTGTAGGTGTAGCAGTCGTACAGCTCGGCGACGTCGATGTCGTCGATCGACACCCCGGCCATCTTCAGCGCCGTCGGCCCTGACAGGGCGGCACCGCTGACCAGGCCGAACTCGCTGTCCTTGCCCATCACGTACCCCGGGTGCGCCTGTCCCCAGCCGCGGATGTGCACGGCGGGCTGGGCGAGGTCGGCGGCCCGGTCGGCGGAGGTGACGATGACCGCGACGCCGCCGTTGCTGACCAGGCAGCAGTCGAGGAGGTGGAACGGCTCGGCGATCCACCGGGAGTTCTGGTGGTCCTCCAGGGTGATCGGGGCCCGCATCTGGGCCAGGGGGTTCCTGGCCGCCCAGGCGCGCTGCGCGACGGCTATGTGTCCCAGTTGCTCGCTGGTCGTGCCGTACTTCCGCATGTGCCGGCGGGCGGCCAGCGCGTACATGGTGTTGGCGCTGTATATCCCCGACGCCGCGGTCAGGCCCTGCCAGCCGGCCAGTCTGCGGCCCGCGCCGGCGTAGGCCGCGCCGCCCCCGGACGCCTTGTCCTTGAGCGGCGCGTCGGCGAAGACGCAGGCCACGACGTCGGCCATGCCGGAGGCGACGGCCATGGCGGCGTACTGGACCATGGCGCCGGCCGACGAGCCGTACGCCTGCACCTCCGACAGCAGGCGCAGCTCGCGCAGCCCCAGGTCCCGCTGGAGGCTCAGGCCGACGTCGGCGGTGAGGCCGGTGTTGGTCAGCAGGCCGTCCACCTGGCGCAGGTCGAGACCGGCGTCGGCGGCGGCGAGCCGTACGGCCTCGGCGGCGAACTCGGGCGCGCTCCGGCCATAGACCTTGCCCATCTCGGTGATGCCGAGACCGGCGATGACCGACGTGGCGTTCATCGTCCCTCCCAAACCGGGGCGCGCTTCTCCGCGAAGGCGCGTGGCCCCTCCTTGGCGTCCGCCGACCGCATGAGCGCCGCGCTCTCGGCGGCGGTCCGCTCCCAGGCGGCCCGCTCGGACGGGATGGTGCCGTCGGAGATGCCGCGCGCGATCCGCTTGCTGGCCTGCACCGACAGCGGGGCGTTCGCGCTGACCGTCTCGGCCAGGGCGAAGGCGGCGGTCAGCAGCTCGGACTGCGGTACGACCCGGTTGACCAGGCCGAGCCGCAGGGCCTCGGCGGCGGTGACGGGCTCGCCGGTCAGCAGGATCTCCATGGCGACCTTCGTGGGCAACTGCGCGGCCAGCCGGAACGCGCCGCCCGCGCCCGCGAGGATGCCCCGCTTGACCTCCGGCAGCCCGAACGCGGCGGTCTCGGCGGCCACCACCAGGTCGGCCCACAGGGCGATCTCGGTGCCGCCGCCGAGCGCGAACCCGTTGACGGCGGCGATGACCGGCTTCGAGATGGGATGCGTGACACATCCGGCGAAGCCCCAGTGCGGCTTGAGCCCTTCGGTGGAGAACTCCCCGCGAGCCACCGCCTTCAGGTCGGCACCGGCGCAGAACGCCTTGTCCCCCGCCCCGGTCAGCACCACGGCACGGACCGACGTGTCCGCGTCGGCCTCGTCCAGGGCCTCACCGACGGCGCGGGTCAGCTCCGCGTTCACGGCGTTGCGGACCTCGGGCCGGTTCAATGTGATCAACACGATGTGATCGCGGCGCTCGACGAGCGCGGCGGGCTCACCCATGGTCTGCTCCTTCATTCGTTGCCTCTTCCAGCACGCCCGCGTCGATGAGCGCCTGGATCTCGGACTCGGCCAGGCCGAGCAGCTTGGCGGCCACCATCCGCGTGTGCTCCCCCGCCAGCGGCGCGGGGCGCAGCTCAGGGTCGGCGAGCCCGCGGAAGGTCGCCGGGGCGTTCTCGGTGCGCAGGGCGTGCTCGATGTACGGATGGCGCATCTCCCGCAGGAACCCACGGGCGGTGAGCTGGGGATCGTCCAGGTACTCGATGACTCGGTGCATCATCCCGGCGGGCACCCCGGCCTCCTGCAGCCGCTCCATGGCCGCTCCCGGCGGGGTGGCGGCCGTCCACTCGGCCACGGCCGCGTCCACGAGGTCGCGGTGCATGCGGCGACCCGCCGCGGTGGCCAGTCGCGCGTCGGCACCCAGGTCGGCGCGGCCGATCACCGCGCACAGACCTCGCCACTGCTCGTCGCCGTCGACGCTCACCACGCACCACTCGTCGTCGCCCGCGCACGGGTAGACCCCCTGGGGCGCGTCCCACTCGCCACTGTTGCCGTGGGCGGTGAACGAGCCGGGTTCGAGTGATTCGCGCAGGAAGCCGGTGGACAGCTGGGTGAGGATCGTCTCGGCCTGGGCGACGCTGACCGTGCCGCCCTTCCCGGTACGCCGCCGCTCGATGAGCGCGGCGAGCACGGCGACGGCGCCGACCCGCGCGGCGATGTGGTCGGGATAGATGGTGATGCCGTCGCAGAACCCGGCCTCCACCTCGGTGTCCCGCCAGAGCCCGGTCAGCCCGGCGGAGGCGCGGACGAGCGGGCCGTAGCCCATGCGCCTGCTCCACGGCCCGGTCGGGCCCAGGGCGCTGCTGTCGGCCATGATGACGCCGGGGTTCAGTTCGCTGATGACGTCGTAGCCGAGACCCAGCGACTCCAGCGTGCCCGGCTTGAAGTTGGACAGGATGACGTCGGAGTCGGCGGCGAGCCGCTTGAACAGCTCCAGGCCCTCGGGTGAGCGGAGGTTGATCCCGGCGCTGAGCTTGTTGCGGTGGCCCCAGGCGAAGCCGGCGCTGATGACCTCGTCGCTGAGCGACTGGCGGCTGCCGTCCGGGTAGGCGCGGCTCTCGATCTTGATGACCTCGGCGCCCTGGTCGGCGAGCAACCGCCCCAGCTCCGCGCCGACCACGATGACCCCCAGGTCCAGCACCCGGAGCCCGTCGAGTGGCCGCCGTGGCGCGACCTCAGCCGATTCGGAGGTCACCGGCCTATCGGAGGCCGTGCCGGAGGTGACCGACCTGCCGGGGGCTGTGTCGGAGGTGACCGGACTGCCGGGCGTCCCCTCGGCGAAGACCTCGTCGTCGTGCTCCCCCGGTTCGGGGGCCCGGTGCCGGAACCCGGCCCGTACCCCGTTCACCTCGACATACCCGGACGGCACGCGGCCGGTCAGCCCGGGGGCGACCTCGGCGTCGAGCAGGCTCTCCCGCGCGCGGAAGTGCGGGCTGTCGAGCACCTCGCCGGGGTCGAGCAGCGCCGCGATCGGCACGCCGCGCTCCTGGCCCTGCGCCACGAGTTCGTCCCTGGTCCGGTCCCTGAACAGGTCCCCCATGAGGACGCGCAGCCGCTCAGCGGCTCCGTAGCGGGCGCCCATGCTGTCGTACTTGGGGTCGGCGAACTCCTCAGGCTCGCCCAGCCAGCCGAACATCCCGCGCCACTGGCGTTTGGCCAGCACGCAGATCCGGACGTACCCATCGGCGCAGCGGAAGATCGGGTAGAGGTCGCCCGCCCGCGGACGGCCGCGCGGCAGCCGGGTGGCCGGGACGCCGCCGGTGGCCGAGCCGCCCATGCCGAAGCCCGGGTCCAGGACCTGGGCGGTCATCTCGTACACCGAGCAGTCGACGTGATCGCCGCGCCCGGTGTCGAGCCGGTTCTGGTAGGCCAGCAGGCCCGCCCACGCGGCCTGGATGGCCGCCGACTCGTAGGCCAGCGGGCCGGGCGGCATGACCGGCGCACGGCCGGGGATGCCGGAGCGCGACAGCACCCCGCCGAGCGCCATGTGTGTCCAGTCGGTGCCGATCCAGTCCCGGTACGGGCCGGTCTGCCCGAAGTCGGTGATCGAGACGACGACCAGCGCCGGGTTGCGGGTCAGCAGCGCGTCCGCGCCCAGACCGAGGGCGTCGAGCGTGCCGGGGCGTTCGGTCTCGATGAGGAAGTCCGCCCCGGCGGCCAGGTCGAGCAGCCGGTCACGGCCGGCGGGGTCGCGCAGGTCCAGGGTGACGCCGCGCTTGTTGGCGTTGTGCGTGGCGAAGTAGAGACTCACGCCGTCATGGATCGGTTCGCGGTGCCGGGTCGGCGCGCCGCCGGGCGGCTCGACGCGGATGACGTCGGCGCCGAGGTCGGCGAGGAAGCGGCCGCACATCTCGGCCTTGCCGTCGGCCACATCGATGACCCGAAGACCGGCGAGGGGAAGGCCCCTGGCTGCGGGCATGGTGAATCACCCCACGGTGTGAAGGATGCGCGAGTACGCCGGACATGACCTGTCGCGGCGGAGGGATCCCGGCCCGCGAGCGGCGGTTGGAAGGCCGCGCGCCAGGATTGTTGCGAACAGGTTTCCTACAACCGTGAGGATGCCACTCGGTTTCCGGTCTGAAAACGTCCGAATCGGCAACGTGGCACGCGTCCGGATCGGCAACATGGCCGCGTCCGGCTGCCAACCGCCGGTTCCACCTGGTTACCGGCGCGAAACGGGACATGCCGGTTGACGCGCGGCGACGGGCCGCCACAGACTCCCTGCTCATGGACGTACAGCAGCTGCGATGCTTCCTCGCCGTCGCCGAGGAGCTCCACTTCGGTCGCGCGGCGGAGCGGCTGCACCTGACTCCGTCACCGGTCAGCCGCGCCGTCAAGGACCTCGAGCGCGAGCTGGGGGTCGAGCTGTTCGTCCGCCGCTACCACCAGGTGGAGCTCACCGCCGGCGGCACGGTCCTGGTCGAGCGGGTACGCGGCATCCTGGAGCAGGTGGACGGCCTGAAGGACGCGATCCTGGAGGCGTCAGGCACCCGGAGCCGGGTGGTGCGCGTGGGCGGCACGCACCTGTGCCCGCCCGCCGTGATGGACCGGTTCCTGGCGGTGACCGAGCAGGCGTTCCCCTCCTTCGCGGTCGACGCGACGGCGGCGCCGTCGGCCGAGCTTCTGCCGGCGCTGGAGCGCGGCGAGCTCGACACTGCCCTGGTCCATCTCCCGTTGGATCAGCCCGAGCTCGACAGTCTCGTAGTGGCCCGCTACGCGTTCTCCGCGGCGATGCGGGCCGACGACCCGCTGGCCGCCGCCGGCGAGCTGACGTTGCGGGACCTCACGCACCGGATCCTGACCGTCGGCCCGCTCACGCCCCAGCCCCTGGCGATGAACCGGCTGCACCGGCGGCTGAAGAGCGCCGGCGTCACCTCGCTCCACGAGATGCCGGACAACGACTCCGTCATGCTGGCCAGCCACATCCGCCGCAGCCACGGGGTCACGCTGACGCTCGACCCGCGCAACGGCGGCGCCGCCCGGGTCTTCGACGACCCGGCCTTCGTGATCGTCCCGCTCCGCGACGACCTGGAATTCCTGCTCGGCGTGGCCTGGCACCGGTCGCGGGCGGGGCAGGACGACGTCGTACGCCGGCTCGTCCAGGCGCTGCACCAGGAGTGGTCCGGGCAGGCACTCACCCTCTAGGGCGTCCCCTTCGTTGCGTTTTGGCGCATGTGCACATGCGCCAAAACGCGATGGTCACCACCGCCGGGACCTGCCTACGGTTCCCAGCACCACCTCTACGTGAGCCCTGTCACAGCCCCCATCCCACCGGCGCGGACCGCTCACCGCTCATGTCCGTTCACTGCTCATGTCCTGGAAACCGCAGGAGAGCGCCTCCAGCTCATGCTCCGTTGCCCCACTCCAAGGAGGCCGCCATGTCTCAGACGCCCCTCGACTCGCCCGCCCCGGAACCGCCGGTGTCAGCCCGCGGTGTCGACGCCCGCATCGACGCGATGCCGAGAGTCGGGCTCAGCCGCGCGGCCTGGCTCGCGCTCATGCTCTGCTTCTTCTTCGCCAACTACGACATCGGCGTCCTGACCATCACGCTGCCCTCCATGCGCAGCGCGTTCGGGCTGGCCGGAGCCGAGCTGGGTTACCCGATCACCTGGAACCTCGTCGGTTACTGCATCGGCGCGTACGCGTTCGGCCACATCGCGGACCGGCACGGCCGGCAGAAGGGCCTGACGCTGACCATCCTGGCGCTCGGCATCGGCGGGTTCCTCACGGCGTTCTCGTGGGACGTGTGGTCGCTGACCTTCTTCCGGTTCCTGACCGGGTGCGGGATGGGGGCGGTGCTCGCGCTCTGTTCGGCCTACATCGGCGAGCTGGCGCCCAAGAACCAGCGCGGCGGCTACCTGTCGCGCCTGTACCTGGTGGGCACGGTGCTGCTCCTGGCGATCGGGTTCGCCTCGCTGCCGGTCCTGGGCGCCTCCCCCGACGGGTGGCGCTACCTGCTGGGCTTCGGTGGCCTGGTACTCCTGGTGCTGCCGCTGGTCGGCAAGCACGCGCTGGTGGAGTCGCCGCGCTGGCTGGTGGCGACGGGCCGCGCCGACGAGGCCGACCGCATCGTCCGCGAGATGGAGACCCGTGTCGGCCTGCCCCCGGGCGGCACCGAGGACACGCTCGAAGAGGAGCCTCTTGAGACCGCTCCAGCCGAGGAGTCGGTGCCGGCCCGAGCCCTCTTCAAGGCGCCGTACCTGGGCCGCATGCTGATCGTGCTGGGTTTCTGGTTCATCTTCTACATCGCCATGTACGGCTACGCCAGCTACCTGCCGCTCATCCTGGAGGGCATCGGCATCTCGACCTCCGACGCGGTCCTGGTCAGCGTGCTCACCCGGGCCATGCCGCTGGTCTCCACCGTCGCGGCCGTGCTGCTGGTGGAGCGGATGGAACGCCGCACCATGGTGATCATCGGCACGCTGGTCTTCGCGGCCTCCCTGCTGCTCATCACCCTGGACATGGGTGAGGCGGTCGCCACCGCCGGTGCCCTGTTCAGCTCGTTCGGCATCGCCTTCATGGCGACCCCCGCCTACACCTACACGGCGGAGGTGTTCCCCACCCGGGCGCGGGGCACGGCGTCGGCCATCGCGGACGGAGTCGGGCATCTGGGCGGTGCGGTCACCCCCTTCGTGGTGCTGCCCATTCTGACCGGCTTCGGCGCGCGGCCGGCGTCGTTCGTCCTGGTGGGGCTGCTGGTGATCGCCGCCGGCATCATCCGCCTCGGCGTGCGCACCCGCGACCGCTCACTGACCGAGATCGCCGCCTGACCCGGACGTACAAAAACCCGAACGCCCAAAAACCCGGACGCCCAAAAACCCGGACGCCCAATAACCCGGACGCCCAAGAAGCCGGGCGTACAAGAAGCCGAGCGCCCGAAGCCGGGCGTACAAGAAGCCGGGCGCCCAGGAATCTGGGCGCCCGGAAACAGACCCTCTAGAACCGCACCTTCCGCAGATAGCGATAGCCGACCTCGGCGGTACGCCGGGGAGTCACATCGGGGGTGTCGTTCTCCACGATGTACTCCGCCACGCGGTGCTTGTCGAAGATGCGCCGGAAGTCGATGGTCCCGGTGCCGAGATCGGCCATGTCGCCGTCGGGCGCTCGATCCTTGACATGGAACTGCAGCACCCGCTGCGGCGCCCTGCGGATGACGTCGAGCGCGAAGCGCACCGGGTCGGCGGCCCCGCGCCCGACACCGCCGGTGACCACCCAATACAGGTCGATCTCCAGATGGACCAGATGCGGATCGAGCTCGGCGGTGAGCACGTCCCAGGGCGTCTTGCCGCCGCCGAGGTCGGTGGTGAACTCGTGGGCGTGGTTGTGGTAGCCGTAGCGCAGCCCGGCCGAGCGGGCCGCCCGCGCCTCGACGTTCATGCGCTCGGCCCAGGCCTTCCACTCGTCCTCGCTGGTGGAGTTCAGGTAGGGCACGACCATGAAGGACTGGCCGAGGGTCAGCGCGTTGGTGATCTTCGTGTCGAGACCGGCCTGGTCGGTGGTGAGGCCGTCGTGGCTGGAGCCGGCCCGGATGCCGATCCCGTCGAGGAACTGGCGCAGCTGCTGGGCCGTACGACCGAAGTAGCCGAGCGCCAGCTCGACCTTCGGGTAGCCGGTCTCGGCCAGGTAGGTGAGGGTGGCGTCGTAGTTCTGGGCGAGGTCGTCGCGTACCGTCCAGAGCTGGATGCTGATCTGGTTCGGCGGGATGCGCTCCCCGCCGGAGTGGTGCGGCGGCGTCGCCGCGGCGGCGGGGGAAGCGGCGGCCAGGGCGGCCGCCCCCAATCCGAGGCCCGCGGCGAGCAGGGAGCGCCTGCTGGGACCGTAGCCGTAGCACATGGGAGAGCTCCTAACGTGTGGGCTGGAGGACGACCTGGTCGCTGCCGGTCAGCGGGGGCAGGTCGGTGCCGCCGGGGTCGGTGTAGCCGGCGACGAAGACGCCGGTGAGATGGTCGGTCTCCGGATCGTGTCCGCTCGGCAAGGTGGTCTGGATGGAGCCCGTGCAGCCGCGGGCCGTGGTCTGCGGGTGGCCGTGGTCGTCGTGGCCGAGGATGTAGTCCACGGTCACCTTGGCGCAGTCCACCGGCTGGTCGTCGGTGACCCGCACCTCGAACTCGACGACGTCGCCGAAGTGGAAAGCCTGCCCTTCGGCGGGCCGGACCAGCTCCACGACCGGCGCGGCGTTGCCGACCACGATCCGCACCGACGTCGCCGCGGACATGCCGGCGGTGTCGGTGACCTTGAGCGTGGCGTTGTAGAGGCCGTTCTTCTGGTAGGTGTACGACGCCTCGGGGCTGCGGGAGTCGACCTTGCCGTCGGCGTCGAAGTCCCAGGCGTAGCGCAGCCTGTCGCCGTCGGGGTCGGTCGTACCGGCGCTGGTGAAGCGGACGGTCAGCGGCGCGTGGCCATCGGTCGGCGAGCCGGCGGCGGCCGGGACGGGCGTGTGGTTGCCGGTGTTGCCGATGTAGTCGTAGCGCGAGAGCTGGGCGTCCGGGTTCTCCTGGAAGTAACCGTCGCCGTACTCCAGCACGTAGAGCGCGCCATCAGGGCCGAACTCCATGTCCATCGGGTTGTCGAAGACGAACGAGGGCAGCACGTCCTCGATGCGCCCGTCACGGTGGAACGCCTTGACGTAGTCGCGGGTCCACTCGTAGAAGAGCGGAACGCCGTCGAAGTACTTCGGCCATCCCACGGCAGTCCGGCCGCGCGTGTCGCGCGGGTCGAAGTGGTAGGCCGGACCGGCCATCGGCCCGATGCCACCGGTGCCCAGCTGCGGGAACTCCGCTGAAGCCCCGTAGGAGTACCACACGTTCGGCTGCGTCACCGCTGGCAGCGCGCGCAGGCCGGTGTTGTGCGGCGACTCGTTGACGGGCGCGGCGCAGTTGAACGCCGCGCCTGACGTGCCGGTCGCGAAGTCGTAGTCGACGTACGGGAGCCGCGCCGTCGCGCAGTACGGCCAGCCGTAGTTACCGGCCTTGCGGATCACCGTCCACTTGCCGGTCCCCGACGGTCCGCGCTGGGGATCGGCCTCCCGCGCGTCGGGCGAGTAGTCGGCGACGTAGAGCTCACCCGTGGACCGGTTGGCCTCGATGCGGAAGGGATTGCGCAGGCCCATCGCGTAGATCTCCGGCCGGGTGCGCGCCGTACCGGGCGGGAACAGGTTGCCGCGCGGAATCGTGTAGGACCCGTCGGCGCGGACCTTGATGCGAAGAACCTTGCCGCGCAGGTCGTTGGTGTTGCCGGCGCTGCGCTGGGCGTCGAACGCGGGGTTGTGGTCGGACCGCTCGTCGATGGGGTTGTAGCCGTCGGAGGAGAACGGGTTCGTGTCGTCGCCGGTGGACAGGTAGAGGTTGCCGTCGCCGTCGAAGACGATGTCCCCGCCGACGTGACAGCAGATGCCGCGGTTCACCGGCACGTCGAGGATGCGCTGCTCGGTACGGAGGTCGATGGTGGCGCCGGTGAAGCGGAAGCGGGACAGCCGGATCAGCCCGTTGAACGGCGCGAAGTCCGCCGGTGTGCCGGTGACCGGGGCGTCGCCCTCGTTGAAGTCCGGCGTCGCCGGGTCGTCGATGGGGGTGTTGAGCGGCGGGGAGTAGTAGAGGTAGACCCAGTCGTCGGCTTTGGAGCCCTTGCCGAAGCCGGGACTGAGGGCGATGCTCTGCAGTCCCTCCTCGTCGTGCCGGTAGACCTCGAGCCGGGCGGCCTCCGTGTTGAGACCGGTCTTCGGATCGTGCAACCAGACCACACCGGGCCGGGTGGTGTGCAGGACCCTCGAATCCGGTAACACCGCCAGGTCCATGGGCTCGCCCGGATTGTCGTTCAGCGTCACCTTCTGAAACTGGGCGTCGGGCGGCGGAGCCGCGGCGGTCCCGCTGGTGTTCGCAGTCGCGGTGGCGGTCCCGGTGGCGTTGGCGGCGGCGGCCGGCATGAGGATCGCCGCAGCGGTCAGGGCGGCGAGCGCGGTTCTCGTTCTCATGCCTCTCCCTTCGTTCTGCTCAGGGGGATAAGAGAGGGCAAATTAACGTGAATGTAACCCGTCTTACGCCGATCGAGGAGGGCCTAATTACGCACGATCAAACATCTTTCGCCTCAGATTGGACTAAGTACCGCGCGCCGCTGGACCGTCCAGGTGCGGTGAGCCCTACCTGAACGGTCCAGCGGTTACGAGCGGGGCGTGACCGGAGCCAGCCAGAGACCGACGATCGCGTCGATCAGCCCGGTCGCGGCGTCGTGCCAGCTGGACCGGGGTGTGGGGGTGCCTTCGGCGAGTGCGCGCTCGCGCTCGGCGATCATGTGCACCATCAGCTGACGCGCCATGTCGCCGCGTTCGAGGCGTACCTCCAGCGGCAGATCGGGGAGACACCGGTTGAGCCCGTCGACCGCCTGGCGCAGGGACGGCGAGCTGATCGTCTCCTCGATCATGATCTCCCGCAGTGCGGGGTCGGTCATCACCTGGGCGCTGAACCGGGCGAACCAGGTGGGGTTCCCCAAAGCGCCCAGGTGCTCGGTGATCGGGCGCAACAGGCAGCCCACCCAGTCACGCGCGTCCGTGGAGCCGGCCGTCTCGGCCAGCATGCGCAGGCGCAGCCGCTCCATCGGCTCGGAGTGCTTGCGCACGATGGCGCGTATGAGATCCGCCTTGGTGCCGAAGTGGTAGCCGACCGCCGCCGTGTTGCCCTGTCCGGCGGCCTCGCTGACCTGGCGGTTGGACACGGCGAAGACCCCGTGCTCGGCGAACAGCCGCTCCGCCGCCGTCAGGATCTGCTCTCGCGTCGCGCTCACGCGCTCGGCCCGGGCGGTTCTCTCCATCAGGTCACCACCGTACTGGAAGCTCGCTCAGTCCGCCGACGACGAGCCCCTCGACCCGGCGCAGTTCCTCAGTTGTGACGGCGAGCTCCAGGGTGGGCAGCTTGCGCAGCAGCACGTCGAGCACCGCCTGCAACTCCGTGCGGGCCAGTGGCTGGCCGAGGCACGAATGAGCGCCGGCGCCGAAGGCCAGGTGCGGGTTCGGGCTGCGGCTGAGGTCCATCTCGCCGGCACCGTCGAACGCGCTCTCGTCCCGGTTGGCCGCGGCCATGTCGCACAGCACCGTGGTGCCACGCGGCAGGAGGGTGCCGCCGACCTCGACCTCCTCGCCGATGTAACGCGGCATCCCGAACCCGAGGTTGGCGTCGAAGCGCAGGGCCTCCTCCACCGTGGTGCGCACCAGCGACCGATCGGCCAGCAGCCGCTCCCAGCGGCTCCGGTCGGTCAGCAGCATGGCCAGCATCTTCGCGATCATGTTCGCGGTGGTCTCGTGCCCGGCGACCAGCAGGCCCATGCCGGTGGCCACCAGCGCCGCGTCGGACATCTTGCCGCCCTCGGCGTCGGTGCCCGTGATGAGCTCACTGAGCAGGTCGTCGCCCGGCTCCTCGCGCTTGGCGGCGATGTGGCCGGCCATGTACGCCACGAACTCGGCCTGCGCCGCCTCGGTCTCCGCCTGCGTGTAGCGGGTCAGGTTGAGCAGGCTGTCGGACCAGTAGGAGAACCTGTCGCGGTCGGAGTCGGGGACCCCGAGCATGTCGCAGATCACCCAGACCGGCAGCGGGAAGCCCAGGCTCGCCTTGAGATCGGCCGGTTGACCCTGCCGCACCATGTCGTCGATGAGCTGCTCGGCCATCGCCTCGATCCCCGGCCGCAGCGCGTTCATCCGCTTGGCCGTGAACCACTTGGTGATCATCCGCCGCCACAGCAGATGGCCCTCGCCGCTCTGCGGGAGCGCCGTCGCCATCTCGCTGTTGAACACGCCGCCCGACTCGCTGTCGGAGATCCGGGCCGCGTCATCCGCGTTCAGCTGCCGGGAGAAGCGCGGGTCGGACAGCACCTGCTTGACATCGGCGTAGCGCGTGAGCAGCGACGCCTCGTCCCCGCTGGGCAGCGTCACCCGCGCGACCGGGCACTCCTGCCGCAGCCGCGCCCACTCCGCCGGCGGCTCCAGCGCCCCTTCTCTGGAAAGCGGGTAGCTCAACGCCTGCTGGTCCTGGCTCTGGCTCACCGTACGTCCTCCTCGAATTCGGCCCTCGGTACGCGCCCAGTCAACCGGCCCTGCTAATTTAAGTCAAACAGTTGATTTAAGTTATGGCCGGATCACAGGTATCCGGCCGCTCGGACGGAGACCTTTCCATGAGCCATGCACAAGCTCAGCCCTTCGAGGCCGAGCCGCCCGGCCCGCCGCGGACCAATGCCGTCGTGGTGGTGCTGGCCTTCGCCGGGATCGTGGTCGCGCTGATGCAGACCCTGGTGATCCCGCTGATCCCCCAGCTCCCCCGGCTCCTGAGCGCCTCGGCCTCCGACGCCACCTGGGCGATCACCGCGACACTGCTCGCCGGCGCCGTCGCCACCCCGGTCATGGGACGCCTGGGCGACATGTACGGCAAACGGCTCATGCTGCTCATCAGCCTGACCCTGCTGGTGGCCGGCTCGATCGTCGCCGCCCTCAGCGACTCCCTGGTGCCGATGGTCGTCGGACGGGCCCTTCAGGGTCTGGCGGCCGGCGTCATCCCCCTGGGCATCAGCATCATGCGTGACGAACTGCCGGCCGAACGCCTCGGCTCGGCCACCGCGCTGATGAGCGCCTCACTCGGCGTGGGCGGGGCGCTCGGCCTGCCCGCGGCCGCCTTCCTGGCCGAGCGCACCGACTGGCACGTGCTGTTCTGGACCGCGGCGGGCTTCGGCGCCCTGGCCGCCGTGCTCGTGCTGACGCTCGTCCCCGAGTCCAGTGTCCGCAGCGGGGGCCGATTCGACCTGGTCGGCGCGGCCGGGCTGTCGACCGCGCTGGTGTGCCTGCTGCTGGCCATCTCCCAGGGCGCCGGCTGGGGCTGGACCAGCGGCCGTACCATCGGGCTGTTCGCGGTCTCGGCCGTCGTCCTGCTGCTGTGGGGCTGGTGGGAGCTGCGTACCAGGCAGCCGCTGGTGGACCTGCGCGCCACCGCGCGCCGTCAGGTGCTGCTCACGAACCTCGCCTCCGCCGTGTTCGGGTTCGCGATGTTCGCGATGTCCCTGGTGCTGCCCCAGCTGCTGCAGCTGCCCGAGGCCACCGGTTACGGGCTGGGCCAGTCGATGCTGGTCGTGGGCCTGGTGATGGGTCCGTCGGGCCTGGTGATGATGGCCATGGCCCCGTTGTCCGCGCGCATCTCCAGGGCCAGGGGCCCCAAGACGACGCTGATGGTCGGCGCCGTCGTGGTCGCCATCGGGTACGGCCTGGGCACCGTGCTGATGTCCGCCATCTGGCAGCTCGTGCTCGTCTCCGCCGTCATCGGGGCCGGCATCGGCCTGGCGTACGGGGCCATGCCCGCGCTCATCATGGCCGCCGTGCCGCTGTCCGAGACGGCCGCCGCCAACAGCCTCAACACCCTGATGCGCTCGATCGGCACCTCGATCTCCAGCGCCGTCTCGGGCGCCATCCTGGCCCAGCTGACCATGTCCCTCGGACCCGTGACCGTTCCCTCGCAGAACGGCTTCCGCGTCGTCCTGGCCCTCGGCGCCGCCATGGCCCTCATCGCCCTGGTGATCATGTCCTTCATCCCCGGCCGCCGCCCGGCCGCCTCCGCCGGGACGCCGCGCACCACCGTCCCCGCACACGCGAAGGGCTGATTCGCTCCGGCGGCCCTTTCACTCCGGCGGCCCTGGGGGGAGGCCGCCACGCGAGGTGAGTAGCGGCCTGCTCAAGCCACCACGCGGCTTGAGCAGAGGCCCGCTCAAACCGCCATGCGAGTTGAGTAGGGGCCCGCTCAAGACACCACGCGAGTTGAGTAGAGGCCTACTCATGACCCGGCCGGGTTGCGCGCCTAGCGTCGAAGCCCTGAGCCGGGGAGGTGGCGATGCGCCGGTATGGCCTGGTGGCCTACATACTTGCCGCGAGCGTGATGGTGCTGATGGCCGCGTGCGTGATCGGGCTGAGCCCGGCGACGGCCGGGGCAGCGGGGGCAGCGTCGCCGACGGCCGCGCCGTCCTGCCCGACGCTGTCCGAATGGAACAGCGAGACGCATGACGGCACCCGCCCGGGGCCGGTGCCGAACGTCATGGGGATGACCCGGGACAGCGCGGTCGCCGCGCTGGCCCAGGGCGGCTTCGACACGGAGTCCACGCCTTCCGACGCGGCGGGCGACTGGACGGTCACCGACCAGACCCCGACCAGCGAGGAGCTCGCGAACTGCGGCTCCACCGTCACCATCGACCTCCAGGCACCGACCGTGGAGGTCCCGGACGTCGTGGGCGACCAGCGGGACGTGGCGGAGAAGAAGATCCGCGACAAGGGGCTCGTCCCGTCGGTGGCCGAGGGAGACGGTACGGGCGTGGTGGACGCTCAGGATCCCGCCGCCGGCACGCAGGTGCCCAGCGGCAGCACCGTGACGCTGACCCTGCGTCCCCCCGCGCCGACGTCTCCGACACCTGACGACCGCGTCGAGGTCCCCGACCTGAACGGGCTCAGCGCGAACGTGGCGCGGCGGCAGCTTCAGGGCCTGGGGCTCACGCTCGTCGTCGGCAGCGGGGACTCGGGCCGCGTGAGCGGGCAGGATCCGGCCGCCGGCACCACCGTCGATCGCGGCAGCTCCGTCACCGTCACGCTGACCCCGGCGCCCACGCCGACCGACCCCGCGAGCCCCGACGTCACGCCGACCGATACCGACGAGTCGCCGCAGGTCAGCGATATCGACTCGGACAAGACCGACGCGTCGAGCTCGCCGCTGCCCGGCTTGCTGGTGAGCGCGCTCGTGGCGGCGGGCGTAGTGGTCTGGGCGCTGCGCCGCGCCCGCCGCGGCCGGCGGACGTCCGCGACGCCCTCCGTGGTCTGCGTCCCGTACGCCGACCTCTCGCCGAGCTTGCAGATCCGTGAGTTCGCGCCCTCGCTCAGCCTCGACTTCGTCTGCCACCACGACCAGGGCCGGCAGGAGATCAGGGAGATCGTACGGTGACCGTTACCTTAATCACCCAGCCCAGCACCGCCGACCTGCTGCTCTACGCCGACCCGAAACAGGCGGCCCAGGAGCTGGCGCGGGCTGTGGACGCCCGCCGGGTGCTCGACGAGATCACCCGGCAGGTCCAGGCGCCGCCCGGCGAGCTGGCGCGCAGGGCCGCCGAGGCGGGCGCCGACCTGCTCGGCGGCATCGATGTGGGGTCGGTGCTGCTGGGCGGCTGGGCGAAGTACCGCAGCCTGCGCGCCGCGGCCCGCAGGACCTTGGACAACCCGGGTACGGGACAGGTCGTGCCGCTGGCCGAGCACGAGGTCGTCTCCCACCACGAGCCCTATGTCGAGGTACAGGTCAACGGCCGGCCGGTGGGCCGGGTGACCTTCGGCGTGGACCTCATCCTGCATCTCACCGTGGTGCAGGCCAGGGTCCGCGGCGGCCGGCTGATGGGGCTGACCGGGGGCGACTGCACGGCCGCCATCGCCTGCAAGATCCAGGGCGTCGAGGTGGCCAGAAAGGAGTTCGTGGTGGTCACGCTGCCGATCAACCGCGATTTCGGGACGGGCTTCGCCCTGCTGCCAGAGGCACGGACGGCGAGCTGACGGCCGGCCGACCGGCGTACCAGCGCGGCCGGCGCTGACTGCTAGCTGCGGGCTGATGTCCCCGCGCGCCTCTAACGGCCCTGGTAGCCCTCGCGGGCGGTCACGACGTCGGGCATGCGGTCCTCCAGCCAGGTGATGAGGGGGATCAGGCGCTCGGCGGCCTCGCGGCCCAGCGAAGTGAGGCTGTATTCGACCCGGGGCGGAATCGTGTGCTCGGCCACCCGCAGCACCATGCCATCGCGTTCCAGAGTCTGGAGGGTCTGGGACAGCATCTTCTCGCTCACCCCGTCGACGCGGCGGCGCAGCGCGTTGAAGCGGTAGGGCCCCTCGTAGAGGGCCACCAGCGCCAGGATCGCCCAGCGGCCGGTGATCGTCTCCAGCACCGAACGAGAGGTGCACTTGCGCGAGAAGACGTCGGCCACCAGGTTCTCGAACTCCTCCATGCATGCTAGCTTAACAGTGCTTTCTGATAGAAAGTACTAACCACTAGCTAGTACTGAGATGGAGTAATCATGATCGTGGTAACCGGAGCCAGCGGACACCTGGGCCGACTGGTGGTCGAGGAGCTCAAGAAGCGGATCCCCGCCGAGCGGATCGTCGCGGCCGCGCGTACCCCGGAGAAGGCCGCGGATCTCGGCGTCGAGGTCCGCGAAGCCTCCTATGACCGGCCCGAGACGCTCAAGAGCGCCTTCGAGGGCGCCACCAAGGTGCTGCTCGTCTCCGGCACCGAGGAGAACCGGCTCCAGCAGCACTCGGCGGTCGTCGACGCGGCCAAGGCGGCCGGCGCCACGCTCACCTACACCAGCGCGCCCAAGGCCGACACCACAGAGGCCGGCCTCGCCGCCGACCACAAGGCGACCGAGGAGTACATCAAGGCGTCCGGCGTGACGTACACGATCTTGCGCAACAACTGGTACCACGAGAACTACGAGCAGTCGATCGCGAACGCTCCCCAGCTCGGCGCGATTTACGGCGCCGCGGGCGACGGCCGGATCGCCGCCGCCTCGCGCGCGGACTACGCCGCGGCGACGGCCGCCGTGCTGGCCGGAGAGGGCCACGAGGGCAAGGTCTACGAGCTGGGCGGCGACACCGCCTGGACGCTCGCCGACCTGGCCGCCGAGATCTCCAAGGTCACCGGCAAGGAGGTCGCCTACCAGGACCTGCCGAAGGACGACTTCGCGGGCGTTCTGGCCGGCGCCGGCGTCCCGGCTCCGTTCGCGGCGCTCCTGGCCGACGTGGACGTCCACATCTCCCGTGGCTGGCTCGGCGACACCCCCGGCACGCTGAGCGAGCTCATCGGCCGGCCGACCCAGCCGGTCGGCGAGTACGTCCGCTCCCTGCTCGGTTAGTCACCGCGACACCCCGCTCAGGGCCGCCCGTACGACGGGGGCGGCCCTCAGGATCGGGTCATCGGCCAGGGTGCCGCGGCACGTTCGTCGCCCTGTCCGCGCCGTGGTCCCACGGGCAAGTCGTCCTGTCCGCGCCCTGGTCCCACGGGCAAGTCGCCCTGGTCCCACGGGCAGAAGGTCAGAGCGCGTCCCACAGGTCGCAGTTGTGCTCGGTGGCCATCTCGGTGGCCGGGACCATCACCGACCGTCCGCCCGCGCGCAGCGACATGACGCGCGAGGTGCGGTTGTAGTCCGGCCAGGGCGACGCGAACGGCGCCTGCGGCCGGGCGAGCCGGGTGAACGAGCCCCAGTAGTGCACCATGTCCGCCGCCAGCCGGCGCTCGGCCGCGTCGAAGGTGGGCGCGATCGGCGTGCCGTTGTCGAAGCTCGGCCACAGGTAGGCCAGCTCGGCGGCGTGCCCGGCGCCCCACTCGTACCCGACCGGCTGGGGGGTCAGGCCCGGCCCCGTACGGTGGTCGAACCGGTAGGCGAACACGCGGGTGTAGCCGGACAGGTCCTTGATGAACCGGAGCGTCGGGCAGCCGCCCAGGCCCGCGATGAACCCGGAGTCGGTGAAGATCGCCGCCGACAGGTACGCGCCGGTGAACCGGTCCGGCGCCGCCGGCCAGGGATACCGGCGCAGGATGGCGTCGGCGTTGGCGCCGTACAGGGAGCGGACGAAGCTCTCGTACTGCTCCCGCGTCCAGTCCAGATTGCCCTGCGCGAACGTACGGCCCTCGTCGCGGGTGGAGCCCACGATCAGGGGCACGCGCTGGAAGTGACCCGCGCGGACGGCGTCACCGGGAGCCTCCGGCAGCACCGGGCCGCCGGACACGAACGAGCTGAACTGCGGCCCGTCGACGAGCCGCGCCGGGGACAGCGCGCGCAGGCAGGCGACGGCGGTCGCGTCGTCGGCGCAGCCGAGCTGGCCGGCGATGGAGGTGCCGGACTGCTCCCCCTGGCTGACGGGCTGGCTGACACAGGAGCCGCTCTGGATGATCGCGCGGTTGAAGAGCCCGCTCGATCCGGGGGCGGTGAGGTGGCCGCAGACGGAGAACCCGCCGGCCGACTCGCCGTCGATGGTGACCTGCCGGGAATCGCCGCCGAAGGCGCCGATGTTGCGCTGTACCCAGCGCAGCGCCGCCTGCTGGTCGAGGAACCCGTAGTTGCCGGACTGACCGGCCTCGCGGGTGAGCGCCGGGTGGGCCAGGAAGCCGAACACGCCCAGGCGGTAGTTGATGCTCACCACCACGACGTTCTCCAGCCGGGCGATCAGGCTGCCGTCGTGCTGGTTGCCGGAGCCGTTGACCAGGCCGCCGCCGTGGATCCAGAACAGCACGGGCAGCCGCTGCCCGGCCTTGGTGCCGGCAGGCCTGAAGACGTTGAGGTACAGGCAGTCCTCGGTCTCGGAACGCGGTCCGTTGCTGCTGGCCGCGGCGGAACAGCGGTTGCCCCACTCGGCGGCGTCGCGAACGCCCGTCCACGCGCGGGCCGGGCGGGGCGCGCTCCAGCGCAGGTCGCCGACCGGCGGCTGCGCGTACGGGACGGCCAGGAACCGGTCCACACGATCGGCCACGGCGCCCCTGAGCAGACCGGTCTCCGCCCGCACCACCGGGCGGGCCGCGCCGGCGAGGGCGGGGCTCGCGGGGATTCCTAAGAGAAACGTGATGACGGCGGTCAGCAGCGCGAAAACGCGACGGCTCGATTTCCTTTTCGGCGTCGGAGCGAGAGTTTCAGGCATGTACGCAACTCCTTCGGGACGGGCCGGAGGGAATCATGCGCCTGAAACATAGCTCTGGTCCGATCTCGCGGATAGCGCTCTCCCGGTGGACGGAAGGCTTTTACGCCAAGCCCGAGCCGGTCGGCGATCCGGGCCACGGCGGCGCCCATACTCGTCACTGTGCGTCAGACGCCAACCGTCACGATCACAAACCGTGTGCTGACAAAGAGTCAACCCACCATTGTGCACGAATCTTCACATCTGGAGCTTGAAGTACATCTGCCCCATCGGCATAGTGGACGCACCACAGGCGTATCAGTCGTGGCGGGCATCCTGGGGGGCCGCTACCAGTTCACGACTGCCTAGCGGCGCACCACTACGCGCGGAATTGGACACGATGGATGAGCTCGCCTCCGCCGATCCGCACCAAACTGCTGAGGATCCTGCTGCTTCCGCTGGTCTCGATGGTCGCCTTATGGGGGTTCATCGCCTACTCCAGCGCGGATGAGATCGCCGCGGTCTCCCAGAGGCAGGACCGGTGGGACGCCATCGGATCGCCGGTCCTGGAGCTGATCATCGAGCTGCAGCAGGAGCGCCAGCTTTCGGCGGCGGCGCCACGCAGCACCGGCACGTACGCGCTGCTGGCCGAGCAGCGGCCGATCACCGATGGCAAGGTCGCGCGGCTGCGCGAGGCCATCGGATCCATCGGCACCGGTGGCGAAGGGTCGGAGGACGACACCCCGGCCGAGGTGCGGGAGCTGGTACGGGCCCTCGACGGCCTCCAGTCGCTGCGCGAGCGCGCGGACGAGGGCGCGCTGTCCCCGCCGCTGAAGATCATCGACGCGTACAGCAACCTGATCAGCGTCGCCAACCGGCAGTTCACCGACTACGACGCGCTGAGCAGCCTCTCGTCCTACCGCGCGGTGCGCGGCATGGCGGCCTACAGCTCCACGGCGGAATACCTGGGCCAGGAGCACGCCGTGCTCACCAGCACGATCGTGCGCCGCAAGATGTCCCCCACGGACCGTGCCTCGTTCGTCGCCGCCATGACCAGCCGCCGGCTCGTCTTCGCCAACGCCGAACGCGACGCGGGCCCCGAACTGCGGGAGAACTACGACAAGCTGGTCGCCAGTGCCCCGTACAAGCGGCTGCTGTCGGTGGAAGACCGGCTGTTCAACTGGGACACCAACGGATCGCCGCCGGTGGACCCCGACGAATGGAAGGCCGACGCCGAGACCCTCCTCAGCGCCATCAACCTCGACACGCACGCCGAGCTGGGCCGCACCTCGGTGGAGGCCGAGGATCAGAAGACCGGGGCGTACTGGCGGATCTGGCTGGTCCTGATCCTGGGCCTGGCCGCGGTGGTCGCGTCGGTGGCGCTGTCGTACCGGTTCGGCCAGTCGCTGATCAGTGAGCTCAGACGGCTTCAGGCGTCCGCGGTCGAACTCGCCGAAGAACGGCTGCCCCGGCTGGTCGAGCGGCTGCGCCGCGGCGACGACGTCGATCCGGCCACGGAGGCGCCCGGCCTCGACCCGGCCCACACCGCCGAGGTCGATCGCGTGGTGAACGCGTTCTCCGCCGTACGCCGCACCGCGGTCGAGGCCGCGGTCGGCCAGGCGACGCTGCGCAAGGGCGTCGCCCAGGTCTTCCTCAACCTGGCCTGGCGCAACCAGGCGCTGCTCCATCGCCAGCTCGCGCTGCTCGACACCATGGAGCGCCGGGTGGACGATCCTGAGGTCCTGGAAGACCTCTTCAAGCTCGACCACCTGACCACCCGCATGCGGCGGCACGCGGAGAACCTCATCATCCTGTCCGACTCCGCCCCCGCCCGCCGCTGGCGCGACCCGGTGCCGCTGTTCGACGTCGTACGCGCGGCGGTGCTGGAGGTCGAGGACTACACCCGCGTCACCATCGCCCCGATGCCGGACTCCCCGCTGCTGGTCGGCGCCGCGGTCACCGACGTGATCCACCTGATCGCCGAGCTGGTGGAGAACGCCGCCGTCTTCTCCCCGCCCGACACGACCGTGCACGTCCGCAGCATGACCGCGGCCAACGGCTTCGCGCTCGAGGTGGAGGACCGGGGGCTGGGGATGAACCAGGACACTCTCGACGAGCTCAACGCCCGGCTGGTCAACCCGCCGGAGTTCGACCTGGCCGACAGCGACCGGCTCGGCCTGTTCGTGGTCTCCAGGCTGGCGGCCCGGCACAGCATCAAGATCATGCTGCGCCGCTCGCCGTACGACGGGACCACCGCGATCATGCTGATCCCCACCGCGCTGCTCGCCAACGCCGAGGCCCTGGCCGTCGCCGCGGCGCACCCGGTCGGTCACGCCGGTCGCGCGCCCAGGCCCATGCGGGCGATCGGCACCGCGCCCGCCGAGGCCCGGCCCCGCGTGGTGTCCCTGTCCCCGGAGCCGTTCTCTCCGGAACCCTTCTCCCCCTTGGCCTCGGACTCCCCCCTCGCCTCGGATGCCTTCTCCGCCCGCGCGGCGGAGGCCGTGAACGGCTGGGAGGTCCCTGGTGACCACGCCCGTGACCACGGGGACGCGGCTGCCCCGGACGGCCCGCCGGACGCGGGCGGCCGCGCTCCGGAGCCCGAGCGCGCGACCTGGTTCGAGGCCGGTCCTGTGCCGCGGCCGGCACCCGGCCCGGCGAACGGGCTGGGGAATGGGCTGGGGAATGGGCTGGGGAACGGCTCGGCGAATGGGCCGGGGAGCGAGTTCCTCGCCGAGCCGAGTACCGGACCGATTTCGAGATCGGGACGCGGCTCCGCCGGGTCCCCGGGTCCATCCGTAGAGTGGAGCCGCACAGTGCCCGCCCAGGAGGCCGACGAGGACCTCGACGGCTTGCCTATGCGCGTACCTCAAGCCAACATGGCTCCTCAGCTGCGCGCCGCGCGGCGCGCGGACCGCAGCGCCGTCTCGGTGCGCTCGCCGGAGGAGCTCGCACAGATCATGTCGTCCATGCAACGTGGCTGGCAGCAAGGTCGCGACCAGACGGAGCAGGAACACGACGTGTGGAACCGAAAGGACGACAATCCCGATGCCTGACGCCAGAAGTGAACTGAGCTGGCTCCTCGACGACCTCACCCAGCGGGTCCCCGGCATCCGGCACGCCATCGTGCTGTCCGCCGACGGGCTGGCCATGGGCGGCTCCCGGGAGCTGACGCGGGAGGACTCCGAGCACCTGTCCGCCATCTCCGCCGGCAGCCACAGCCTCGCCATGGGCGCGGGACGGCACTTCGGCCTGGGCGGCGTACGACAGACCATCATCGAGCTGGAGGGTGGCTTCCTGTTCGTCACCGCGGCGGGCCAGGGCGCCCGGCTGGCCGTGCTCGCCTCGGGTGACGCCGAGCTGGGCATGGTCACCTACGAGATGGCGCTCATGGTCAAGCGCGTCGGGGAGCACCTCTCCTCTCAGCCGAGGGGAGCGGCACCGGCACCCGCCTGGAACGGCGCCAGACCGTGACCGGGGAGGATCCCGGGCCGCTGATCCGGCTCTTCGGGCTGACCGGAGGCAGGGCGCGACCGCGTGGCGAGACGTTCGACCTGGTGGCCATCGTCACCACGGTCGGCGGCGCCTACGAGGCCGCGGACCTGATCCCGGAGCATCGCACCGTGCTGTCGGTGTGCCGCAGGCCCACACCGGTGGCGGATGTCGCGGCCCACCTCAAGCTGCCGCTCAACATCACGCGGGTGATCCTGAGCGACCTGCGACGCGAGGGTCTTGTCACCATCGAACGCCCGCGCCCCGCGGCGCAGACGATCGACGAACGCATCTACAGGGAAGTGCTGCATGGGCTACGCAGCCTCTGAGCCGGGGGCGACCGCGGTCGCCTCGGCCTTGGCCATCAAGATCCTCATCGCGGGCGGCTTCGGCGTCGGCAAGACCACCATGGTCGGCACCATCAGCGAGATCCGGCCGCTGCACACCGAGGAGCTCCTGAGCGAGCGGGGCATCGGGGTGGACGACACCTCGGGCGTGGACTCCAAGGTCACCACCACTGTGGCGCTGGACTTCGGCCGCATCACCATCCGCGACGGCTTGTGGCTGTACCTGTTCGGCACCCCCGGGCAGGACCGGTTCTGGTTCATGTGGGATGAGCTGTCGGTCGGCGCGCTCGGCGCGGTCGTGCTCACCGACACCCGCCGCCTGCAGGACTGCTTCCCGGCGGTGGACTACTTCGAGCAGCGCGGCATCCCGTTCCTGGTCGCCGTGAACTGCTTCGACGGGGCCAAACGCTACGACCCGGCCAAGGTACGGCGGGCGCTCGGCCTGGCCGAGACCACCCCGGTCGTGCTGTGCGACGTACGCGAGCGCGAGTCGGTCAAGGAAGTGCTCACGACGCTGGTCACGTACGCGGTGGAAGGGGCCTGACCCCCATCGGAGGAAGTTCCATGGAATCAGCTGTCGGCTGTCTATAGTTACAGCGTGTTCACGCTTCAAGCCTTGGTGGATCGCGCCTCACTCGAACTCCGTGTGCTGGCGCCGGGCCGGCCGGGCGCGCTGGACGAGCCTGTCACCTGGGTGCACAACACCGAGCTGCCCGACCCTTCGCACTACGTACGCGAAGGCGAGCTCGTACTGACGAACGGCCTGTGGCTCGACCAGGTGCCGCCGGAGCACTTCGTGCGGAACGTCATGAAGGCCAAGGCCGGCGGCATCGTGTTCGGCCTGCGGGCCGAGACGCCCGCCACTCCCCCGGAGCTCGTCGACGCCTGCCGCGAAGGGGAGCTGCCGCTGCTGGAGATCTCCATCGCGGTGCCGTTCACGGCGGTTTCGCAGGCCGTGGCCGACATGCTGACCGACGAACGCAAGCAGGCGCTGGTCGGCATGGTGCGCCGGGGAGACGCCCTGGCCACGGCGATCTCCCGGGGAGCCGGCGCCTCCGGCGTGCTCGACGTCCTGCGGCGTGACCATGACCTGCCGCTCGCGGTGGTCGACAGGATGGCGCGGTCGCTCGCGATGGCCGGCGCCGACCTCGGCACGGACCAGCTGCACGCCGTGGCCACGGGATTGGTCAAGAGGCCGCCGGCCCTGGAGGTGGATCTGGGGGACGCCGGGCGCGCGGCGCTGTTCCCGGTGGGTGCCGTCGGCGACCTCGACGCGGCGCTCATCTGCCTGCGCCCGTTGCGTGAGCTCGCCGCGAACGAGCGGGAGGCGCTGGAGCAGACGGCCCGGTTCCTCAGTCTGGAGGTGGCGAAGCAGCAGGCGGTCCAGGCGATCGAGATGCGCTTCGCCAGCGAGCTGCTGGAGATGATTCTGTCCGGAGGCCGGCGCTTCGCCGAGGTCCCTGACCGGCTGCGCGCCTTCGGCGTGGATCCGGGCGGTCCGCTGGCCGTCTGCGCCGTGGCGTTCGCGCTCGGCGAGACCGCGACGATGCACGGGCTCGCCGAGGTGATCGGGGAGTTCTTCGCGGCCGAAGGGGTGCCGGTCGTCGTCGCCGATGGCACGCAGGACGTCGTCGCCGTACTCCCCTGGCGCCATCCCGAGAGTGAGCTGCCGCTGCTCGCCGAGCGCCTGCTACGCGGCGTCGAACCGCGCTTCCCTGGCCTCCGCCCGGTCGCGGGCCTGGGCGGGCTCGCCGCCCATTCGGCCGAGCTGCGACCCCGGCTCCTGCAGTCCAGGGAGACCTGCCGCGTGCTGCGGCGGACCCGCACGGGACCTTCCGTACGGGCCTTCACCGAGTTGGGTACGCACCGGCTGCTCCTCGGATCGCTCGACGTGGAGACCCTGCGCCAGTTCTCCGGCGAGCTCCTCGGGCCGATGAAGGACCATGACGCGCGGCGTGGCGGTGAGCTCGAGCTGACGCTGCGGACCTACCTCGATCACGATGGGCAGTGGGCGGCGACTGCCGGAGCGTTGCATGTGCATGTCAACACGCTCCGCAACCGGCTGGCCAAGATCACCGAGCTCACCGGCAGAGACGTGGGGCGCACCGAGGATCGGGTGGATCTGTTCCTGGCGCTGACCATCGACGCGATGGACTGAGCTCGTCGCGCTGCCTGATCTCAAGCCGTCTGTCGCCACCGGCGGGCGTTGCTCAGTGTCGCCATCGGCTGGAGCATCTGGTGATCGAAGGCCGCCATGGGCAGCCCCTGGGCCAGGCGCCGTGGGAAGTCCGGGTTGGCGAGCGCGCCCCGGCCCAGGGTCAGCACGTCCGCGTGGCCGTCCTCCAGCAGCATGGCCGCCTGGTCGAGGTCGTGCATGCCGCCGTTGGCCAGCACGGGCAGCCCCGTCATCTTCCGGGCGAGGCCGGTGATCGTCATCCCTCCGTCCAGGGTCGCCGTCTCCACCCAATCCCGTCCTTCACTGGCGATGTGCAGGTAGCTCGCGCCCGCCCCGGCGAGCGCGGCGAAGATGGTCTCCGCGTCCCTGGAGCCGCCTGCCCATCGGTGCGTGAAGTCGTTGACCTTGCCCTGGGACAGCCGGATCCCCACGCAGAAGTCCGGGCCGAGCTCCGCGCGGATGGCGGAGACGATGTCGGCGGCCAGCCGTACCCGATGGGCGACCGTGCCGCCGTAGCGATCGTCGCGCTCGTTGGTGTAGTCCGTCAGGAACTGGTCCACGAGGTAGCCGTTGGCGCCGTGCACCTCGACCCCGTCGAAACCCGCCCGCCGGGCGCGGACGGCCGAGGCCACGAAACCGGCCACCACGCGGTCGATGTCCTCCTGGCTCATCGCGCGAGGTGTCGGCCATGGGCCGTGCCCGCCGTACTCGGGCATCTTCTCCCCACGTGGCGGGACGGCCGACGGCGCCACCGTCTCGTCGCGGTAGCGGTTGCCCTGCGACAGCGCGCCCGCGTGCATGAGCTGGAGGATCATCGACGCTCCGGCGTCGTGCACCTGGCTGACGATCTCCCGCCAGGCGGCCTCGTGGCCGTCGGTGACGATGCCCGGCTGGTTGGTGTACCCCTGGCTGTGCCAGGTGTCGGTGTAGGTTCCCTCGGTCACGACGAGGGAGAAGCCGCCCTGGGCGTACGCCCGGTAATAGTCGGCCATCTCGGCTGTCGGCGTGCCATCGGCGGCGGCGGACACCCTGGTCATGGGCGAGACCGCCAGCCGGTTGGCGAGGCTGAGCTCGCCGACGCGTTCCGGCCGTAGGGCGGGGTGCTGGACATCGTTCATCGTTCGCTCTCTCCTTGTGTGATCAGGTCGATCGCCAGCGGCGTCGGCCGGTGCCCGTTGATCCCGACCAGGTCCTGCGGGCACGCCGAGAGCACGAACACGCAGTCCATCGCCGCCTCGAACGTGATCGCGTCACCCGGGCGGCTGACCGAGCTCAGCCAGCTCAGCCGGCCGTCGTCCGCCACGGGAATCCGCATGAACACGTTGACGGGCTGCGGGATGCCCGGGCAGGCCAGGCCGAGCCGGGACAGGCTCTCGCCCAGGTTGTCCGCGCAGGAGGCATGGAACCCGGGCACGCCCAGAGCGCGATAGCGCGCCGGGTCGCAGGCCGCGATGAGCATGTCATGCCGGCCGGGCGAGGTGTCCGCCACCAGGGTGAGGATGGGCCTGCGCCGGTCGGTGACGAACTGCTCGCCGACCAGCGGGAACAGGCGGCTGATGGCGGCCCGCGTGTGCGACGCGCTGAGGTGCTCGCTCACGTCGTCCGCGGCGAACGCGAACACGTCACCGACCTGACCTCCGTCAAGATCGGTGACGCGCACACGCTGACCGGTACTGACCTTTACCGCCCGCCCTTCGCCGGCGGGCACGATGACTCGCATGCCGACAGCCAAGCAGCCGGGAGACGGGCCTGACCATGGAGATTGCTACCGCATTCAATCCCTATGGTGGATGAATCTCCATATTAGGAGCGTTCGTCCATGACCTGCGGGACCTTCCCCGTACGCTGACGCGTGATCTTATCCACTGTCTTGACCGCGACCCTGCTGGCCGTCCTGTTGCCCGGAGCGCCGACGGAGTCGGCGAAGGGGCCACGCCTGTTCCGTAACGTCGACTCCGGCCTGTGCCTGACCTACGGCACCTATGTGCCGACCGGCAAGACCATCGCCGCCGCCGGAAACTGCGACCCCCACTCCAAGTACATGTTGTGGAAGCGCACCGCCCGCTCCCAGTTCGCCACCGGCTCGATGTGCCTCGGCCGGCCGACCGGTCCGGCCGACGAGAAGAAGGTCCTCGCAGGGCGATGCGCGAACGACGCCAAGGGACAACGGCTGACCTTCACCAAACTCGGCACCGAGGCCGACGGCGACCACTACATGGTGAACTGGCAGGGCGCCGCGCCAGGATTCTGCCTGGCCGCGAACTACAAGGGTCAGGTCTTCCCCAACCCCTGCCAGCGCGTGGGCGGGAACACGACCTGGGTGATCGTCCGCTTCGCCATGGACTGACCTTCCCGGGTCAGGACCCGAGGCGTTCGTCGACCACCTGCAGGACCTTCCCCGTACGGGGATGCAGCGCCAGCTCCGAAGGCCGTACCCATTCGACCGTCAGCGGATGGACGCCCCCTTCCTCCACCGTCTGGGGGTACAGCGGCCTGGCCGCGTACACCGCGTCGATGAGCCGCTGCGTCAGCTCGGGCGGCGGCTCCTCGGTGCAGGCCAGGCGCAGCGTCAGCCCGTCCTTGCCGTTCCAGCGGCGCTGCACCATCTGCATCCCCGACATGGCCCGGCTCGGGTCCGCCGCGATGAGGACCGCGCGGATGGCCTCCGTCGACATCGACACCGTCTCCACCCTGGCGCCCTCGGCCGACCTGCCGAGCAGCCGGAATCCGCGGCAGTCCGCGTCGGTCCACTCCGCCAGGTCGCCGGCCGGATAGCGGATGATCGGCATCAGCGTCCTGAACAGATTGGTGACGATCACCCGGCCGGGTACGCCGGGCACGGTGATCGGCTCGCCGGTCGAGTCGTCGATCAGCTCCACCAGGGTGCGGTTGGCGAAGGCCTCGTGCACGCGTACGTCGTCGCCCGGCACCGGGCCGCCGACCAGCCCGGCGTCCACCGAGGCGTATCCGAGCGAGGCGATCGTGGCCCGGGGAAACGCCTTGGCCAGCTGGGGACGCAGGTCGTCGAAGAGGAAGTCGCCGGCGAACAGCAGCAGCTCCACCGTGTCGGCCGCCTGCCCACGGGCGGTCACCGCGTCGGCCACGGTGGCGAGCTTCATCGGCGGGCCCGCCAGCACGTCGACGCCGAAGTACGCGATCAGGTCGGCGACGGAGTCGTCGGAGGCGTGGCAGGCGATGGGCAGCCGGACGTTCTCCACCGGGGCGTTGTGCAGCGCGTGCTCGATGTAGAGGAAGCCCCCGTACATCTCGCCGGCCGAGAACAGGTTCGCCACCCGGTGCCCCGGCTTCAACCCCGCCCGGACCATGCCCGCGCCGAACGCGGTCACCGAGTCGGCGTGCTCCGTGCGGGTCCACGGGGAGAACTTCGGCGCGCCGGTGGTGCCGCCGGAGGTGTACACGCCGGCGTCGGTCAGCGGGCCGGTCAGCAGCCGGTTGTCCGGGTAGACGTTCGCGGCCCAGAAGGCCGTCTGGTCGATGATCGGCAACTGGGTGAGGTCGGAGGCGCCGTCGGGCACGTCGCGGTACGCCTCCGCGTAGAAGGGCGAGTGGCGGCGGGCGAAGTCGACCAGGTCACGCAGGGATTTGGCGGGCATGTGTCTCTCCTAGATTCGGCTGTGGGCCAGATTGGGGACCCTGGTCAGCACCCTGCGGCGGTAGAACCACCAGTTCGTCGCCAGGAAAACGGCGTAACCGCCGACGAACACGTACAGCGCCAGGTCGATGGACCCGGTCTGCCCGAGTGACATGGCGAATCCCCGCGGGATGAGGAACCCGCCGAACGCGCCGATCGACGAGGCGATGCCGATGGCCGCCGCGGCCTCCCGCCTGGCGCGCAGCCGGGCGTCCGGCTCGCCGTGCTCCGCCTGGGCGGTGAAGATTGCCGGAATCATCCGGTACGTGGACCCGTTGCCGATCCCCGAGGCGGTGAACAGCAGCATGAACGCCCCGAGGAAGAGCGGGAACCCGTGCTGCCTGAGCCCCGCGAGCGCCCCGACGACCCCCACCGCCATGGCCATGAAGGACCACGCGGTGACCCTGGCCCCGCCGTACCTGTCGGCCAGCCACCCGCCGACCGGCCGCGACAGCGAGCCGACCAGGGGACCGAGGAAGGCGAAGTACGGCGACGCGGACTCGGCGAACGTCGCTTTGACGACCAGCGGGAACGCCGCCGAATAGCCGATGAAGGAGCCGAAGGTGCCGATGTAGAGGAAGGACATGACCCAGGTGTGCTTGCGCAGGAACGCCTTCCCCTGGGTGCCGAAGTCGGTCTTCGCCACGGCCAGGTTGTCCATGAAGAAGTACGCGCACAGCGCGGCGGCCACGATCGGCACGACCCACACCAGACCGGCGTACACCAGGCCGGCCGTCGCCACGAGCGGGATCAGCGCCTGCACCACGGCCACTCCCAGGTTGCCGCCGGCCGCGTTCACGCCCAGCGCGAACCCCTTGCGCCGCTCGGGATAGAAGTAGGAGACGTTGGCCATGGAGGAGGCGAAGTTCCCGCCGCCGAACCCGGCCGCCGCCGCGGCGACCAGGAACATCCAGTACGGGTGCGCCGTGTCCGTGGTCAGCCAGGCGAGCAGCCCTACCGGCACCAGGAGCAGCAGCGCGCTGGCCACATTCCAGTTGCGGCCGCCGAAGGCCGAGACCGCGAACGTGTACGGCAGCCGCAGCGTGGACCCGACCAGATTCGGCACCGCCACCAGCCAGAAGAGCTGGTCGACGGTGAAGGGGAACCCCGCTTTGGGGAGGATGACGACGATCGCGCTCCACAGCAGCCAGATCGCGAAGCCTAGATGCTCCACGAAAATGGAGAAGACCAGGTTCCTGGTGGCGACGCGGCGCCCGGTGGCCGCCCAGAACGTGGGGTCCTCCGGCTCCCAGTGATCGATCCAGCGCCCGGTCCGCCGGGTCGCCGGCTGCTGCCCGCTCATGAATGCTTCCCTTCGTCGGCTTGCCTGGTCTCATCGGGCCGGCCGGAGACCGTCACGCTCTGGCCGCGGAACTCCGCGACGATCTCGCCGGCCGGGCGACGTACGGTCACGTCGTAGACGCCGTTCCTGCCGTACCTGACGCGCTCCGTGGCCTCGGCGACCAGCTCGTCACCGGCCGCGGCCGGGCGCAGGAACGTCACCTGCGCGCTGTGCGCCAGCGTGACGCGGCCATAGCTGTTGCAGGCGTACGCGAAAGCGGCGTCGGCGAGCAGGAACAGGTAGCCGCCATGGGCGATGCCGTGGCCGTTCACCATCTCGTCGGTGATCCGCATCCGCAGCCGCGCCCGTCCGGCTGCCACCTCCTCCAGCGCGATGCCGAGCGAGCGGCAGGCCGGGTCCTCAGTGGTCATACCGTTCATGCCGCGGCCCTTCATACCGTTGCTCCGATCCAGGTCCTGGCCTGCGCCTGGACGGCCGACCCGTCCGGATCGGCGAGCTTGCGCGCCAGGTACGCCGCCACCCACTCGCTGGTGGGGACCCGGAACGGCGGCTCGTCCTCGCTCAGCGCGCGCACCACCACCTCGGCCACCTCCCACTTGGACTGGCCGGCTCCCTCCCAGCCCGCGCCGCGCACCCAGTCGAGGTAGCCGTCGAACGTCCGCGCGTACGGCCCCGAGGCCGCGCGGATGGTCCCCCGGTTGATGTCCGGAAAAATCCCGAACTCGGTGTCTGGGACGAAGCCGGGCACGACCACGCTGACCCGCACCCCGTGCGCCGCCGCGACCGGAGCCAGGCTCTCCATGAACCCTTCGACGGCGCACTTCGCCGCCGCGTACGCCTCGTTGAACGGCTGCCCGACGACGCCGTGCACGCTGCCGATGGTCAGCAGGCGGCCACGGGCGGCGCGCAGCAGCGGCATCGCCACCCGGCTCACGGCGATGACGCCGAAGAAGTTCACCTCCAGGTTGGCCCGCAGCGCCTCCATGGTGGACATCTCCATCGTCGGGTCGAAGTTGGAGACGCCGGCGTTGTTGACCACCGCGTCCAGCCGCCCGTACTCCTCCCGCACGCCCTGGAGGCACGAGTCGATCGACGCGGCGTCGGTGACGTCCAGGCGGCGGATGTCCAGCGTGACCCCGGCCTGGTCGGCCACCTCGCGCAGCGCGCCGTCCTTGCCCGGGTCGCGCATCGTGGCCACCACGGTGAACCCGGCCCTGGCGGCGGTGACCGCGGTCGCCAGGCCGATGCCGGAGGACGTACCGGTGATCAGCACGGTCATGCCGGGCTCTCCTCAAGGTTCTTGGCGCGATTCATCAGCGGCTGGATCCCCACCGCGGGCAGGAAGGAGAAGGCGGCCAGCAGCGTGCCGGCGACCATGACCACCTTGGCCGCGTCGAGCACGCCCAGGCTGCCGGTCAGCAGGGTGACCGCCGTGCCGCCGACGAGCGCGGCCAGCGGGATCACTCCCCACGTCACGGTGCGGAAGGCCGCGTGCATCACGCCCTGGTTCTGGGCCGTCATCCGCGACTGGCGGATCGGGGCACTGCAGACGTTGATGCACGACATGAAGAAGCCGTAGCAGCCGAACGTCACGCCGATCACGAGTGCGGCGGGCAGCGCGGGCGCGGCGAGGATGCCCAGGCCGACCAGGCAGTGCAGCAGCAGTCCCCAGGCCATGGTCCGGCCGAGGCCCAGCCGGTCACTGATCTTGGGCGCGACGAGCGCGCCGATCACCGCGCCGCCCGCCCCGGCCGACATCGCCGCCCCGAACACACCCACCGAGATGCCCAGGCCCTGGTAGGCCAGCACCGGCAGGACCGTGACGAAGATCGGGCCGCCCGAGTTCAGGGTGACGGCCGCCACGACCACCCGGCGCAGCACCGGATCGGCCCAGTTCAGCCGGAACCCCAGCACCAGCCGCGACCACACGGAACCCTGCTGGACCGCCTTGACCCCCCAGGGCCGCATGGCGCGGAAGCACGCCGCCGAAACCAGATAGCTGGCCGCGTCGACGAGCAGCGCCGCCACCCCGAGCACGTGGTACAGGCCCGCGGCGATCGACGGCCCGGCCAGCTCGGACACCGTGCTGCTGCCCTCAAGGCGCGAGTACGCCCGCACCAGCTTGTCCTCCGGCACCGTGGTGGGCACGGCGACGAGGTAGCCGACGTTGAAGAAGATCGTCGCGCCGCTGACCAGCGCCACGCAGACGAACAGCAACGGCGTCGACAGCACGCCGAACCAGTAGGCCACGGGGATCACCGTCACCGCCACCAGCCGTACGACGTCGCACATCAGCATGGTCAGGCGCTTGTCCCACCGGTCGACCAGCACCCCGGCGACCGGGCCCAGCACGGGGATGCCGAGGTACTGGGCCATGGCCACGACGCCCACCTCGAACGCGGAGGCGTGCAGCACGAAGATCATCAGGGTCGGGACCACGAACACCGTGACGCGGTCGCCGACGAGGCTCACCGTCTGGCCGCCCCAGTACAGGTTGAACTGCCTGCCCAGGGACTCCGGTAACCTCACGGCTCCTCCCGTACGACGAAGCCGGCGGTCTTGCCGGTGCGCTCGTTGCTGATCAGCGCGTCGACGGCCGTGACCCGGAAGGCGTGCGGGTCGTGCTGGAAGGCCGTGCTGATCGTGAACGTCGCGGACATGAGCTCCGCGCGCAGCCGTTCGGGCAGGTCCGGCGGCGCGTCCGCGTCGGTCAGCAGCAGCACGTCCACCGCCGAGACCCGGCCCCGCTGCTCGGTGATGAGGATCTGCGCCCGGGAGACGCCCGGCTCGCGCTCCGCCTGGGCGACGATGTCGTCCACGTGCAGCCCCAGCCCGCGTACCTGCACCACCGAGTCACGGCGGCCCAGCACCCGCAACGCCCGGTCCTCCCGGCCGCACTCACAGGTGACGAAGCGGCCGGCGTCGCCGGTGCGGTAGCGCAGCACCGGGTTGAGCATGTCCGGGTCGAGCGTGGTGAAGTCGAGCAGCTCGTCGGCGTCGGCGTGCACGAGCTGCGCGGGCAGCGGGTGGAAGACGTCCGCCGGGCACTGCGGGGTGTTGGTGCCGATCACCCAGGTCTCCGTGCTGCCGAACATGCCCCAGCGGCGCGCGTCCGGCGCCACCACGGCCATGTCCTCGTCGAGCTGGGGGTGCCATGCCTCGCCGAGCCAGAGCACCTTGCGCAGCGCGGGCAGGCGCACGCCAGCGGCCCGCGCGTGCGCGAACCACAGCCGCAGCACGCTGGGGGTGCCGCCGAACGCGGTCACGCCCTGGGCGGCGAAGAACGACAGCCAGTCGCCGTACTCCTCCTTCGTCACCGAGCCCAGCGCGATGACCCGGCAGCCGGACAGGTCGGCGAAGGCCCCGGCCAGGAAGTGGGCGCCCCACATGCGGCCGGCGCCCCAGCCGTTGACGAAGACGTCGTCCGGCTCCAGCGGGCGCCACTGCTCGTACACGCCGGCCATGTAGAACCCGGTGGGGGCGTAGCCGACCTTGGGCGCGCCGGTGCTGCCGCCGCTCTGGAACAGCCAGGTGGCGCCCTGCTCGGCCTTGGGCGTCAGGTGTGCCAGCGCCACGTTCAGGTCGTCCTTCACCAGCGGCGGAAGCGCGGCGACGTCCTCCAGCGTGAGCAGCTTGTCGCAGCCGGCGTAGCGCGGCGCGAGCGCGGGGACGGTCTTGAGCCGCTCCAGGGCTCGGCGCGGGACGCGCAGATGCGGCTCGGCCGCCTCGGGCGACAGCGAGAACGATTCGGTCATTTCTTCACCTGACTTTCGGTCAGCCAGCGGGTGTGGGCGTCGCGGTAGGCCGTCCAGCGGGCCCGGGTGACCTCGCGCTGAAGCGTGCGGTGTGGGTCGCCGTAGTCCGGGGCGATCACACCGTCGGGTTCGAGCTCGGAGAACCAGTACCGCTCGCCGTCGTACAGGAAGTCGACGCAGAAGAAGGGGATGGGCAGCTTCTCGTAGAAGTACGCCGTCGCCTCGGCCAGCTCGGGCGGGACCGGCGGGAACTCCATCGCGCCGCCCCGGCTGGCGTTGGCGACCGGCGAGCCGGGCTCGGGGATCCGCTTCATCACGGCGTACGGCTCGCCGTCGACGACGTAGACCCGGTAGTCGACCGTGCCGTCGCCCAGGTAGGGCTGGATCACCAGCGTGGTGTCGCCGCCCTGCGCGAGGCTGGCCAGGCCGCGGATCTCCTCGGCGTCGCGGGCCAGGTTCACCCCGCCGCCGCCGCACCAGCCGGACGGCTTGACGATGGCCGGGTAGGTCAGGTTCGCCAGCGCCACCTCGTACAGGTGCTTGCTGGTGTCCCGGCCGGTTCCGATGCGGAGGGTGGGCACCGGCGGGATGGGCGAATCGTGCAGGTAGAGGACCGTGGCCAGCTTGTCGTTGGCGATGGGCGACAGGCTCGGCGGGAAGGACAGGTAGAAGCCGGCCTGCTCCAGCACGGCGTACAGGGCGTACTGGTTGAAGACGTCCATGGACTGGTAGGGCAGCGAGTACAACGCGGTGATGAAGAGCGTGTCCTCCGGGGTGACGAGTTCGTCGTCCACGTAGACGCGCGGTTTGCCGGTCTCCAGGCCGTCGACCGTCACCGCGTCCGGGGCATGCCGGCACCAGCTCAGGCCGAGCTCGGCGGCCACCTCGGCGTAGAGGTCCCAGAAGAAGGGGTGCCACATCGCGGTGCCCCGGGTGGACTCGCGATCGGGGAAGATCCAGCACATGCGGCGCAGCGTGCTCGGGGTCATGGTCGTCCCTCTCCGTCGGCCCACCAGCGGCGGCCCGGCTCGGGCAAGGTGTCGATCGGGTCGTAGAAGGGGAACAGGCGGTCCTCGACCGGCTGGAGCCCGATCCCGTGGTTCTGGGCCCAGTACGAGATGCCGCGCTCCCGGTCGTACTCCACCACCTGGTGCACCCAGCGCTTGCCGACGTACGGCACGTCGCACACGAGCCGCGGCGTCGCGTAGCCGGGCAGGTAGCCCATGATGGCTTCCTGCAGCCGCTGGGCCTGGTGGACCGGGATCCGCCAGTGTTCCGCGTTGGGGATCAGGTCGCAGAGGTAGAAGTAGTAGGGCAGGATTCCGGCCTCGCCCTGCAGCGCGAAACAGAGGTCCAGCAGGTCTTCCGTGGTCGTGTTCACGCCCCGCAGGAGCACGCCCTGGTTGCGCACGTCCCGTACACCCGCCTCGAACATGGCCCGGGCCGCCTCGGCGACCAGCGGCGTCACCGACCGCGCGTGGTTGGCGTGGGTGTGGATGGCCAGGTTCACGCCGCGGGCGCGGGCGACGGCGGCCACCCGGCCCATCCCCTCGACCACGCGGGGCTGCAGCCAGTGCTGGGGCAGGCCGATCAGCGCCTTGCTGGCCAGGCGGACGTCCCGGATGGACTCCAGCTCCAGCAGCCGCATCAGGAACGCCTCCAGCCTCGGCCACGGCAGGTTGGCCACGTCGCCGCCGGAGACCACCACGTCGCGTACGCCGGGCGTGCGCTTGAGGTAGTCCAGCATCAGCTCCTGCCGGTCCACGGGTTTGAGCGCGAGCCGGGCCTTGACGACCTGCGGCGTCGAGGTGCCGACCAGGTCCATCCGGGTGCAGTGCCCGCAGTACTGCGGGCAGGTGGACAGCAGTTCGGCCAGCACCTTCGTCGGGTAGCGGTGGGTCAGCCCCTCCACCACCCACATCTCGGCCTCGTGCAGCGAGTCGCGGCGGGCGCGCGGATGGCTGGGCCAGACCGGATGCCGGTCGGAGCGGACCGGCAGCAGGTAGCGGCGGACCGGGTCCGCCAGGAAGGCCCGGGTGAACGCGTCCGGATCGCTCACGGCGTCCGGCGCCATCACGTTGAGCAACTGGGGTGTGATCAGCATGGACATGGTCGCGAACCGGGCGACGTCGGCCGCCAGGTCGGCGTAGAAGGAGCCCCGGAGCAGGTCGCCCACCACCGCGCGCAACTGCCCGGCGTTCTTCACGCAGTGGGCGCGCTGCCACTGGGCATCGCGCCACTGCGCGTCGGTGACGCCGCGCCAGCCCGGCAGCCGCCGCCAGTCCGGCTCGACGAGCGGACGGCGCACATAGGTGTACGGGCCGCGGGCGACGTCGGCGTTCATCTGATGGCTCATCCGGTGAACAGCACCGCGTGGCGGGTACGGAGCTCGCGCTTGAGCACCTTGCCCGTGGGGCCGAGCGGATAGTCCTCGTCCGTCCGCGCGATGATCACGGTGGCGAGCGTGGCCAGACCGGCGTCGGCGAGGGCCTTGTTCGCCTTGTCCATGACCTCGTCGGCGGTGGCGTCTGCGGCGCCGGCCTGCAGCCGCACCACGGCGATCGGGCGCTGCCCCTCCCCCGCCTTGCCGGGCACGCCGACGACCGAGCAGTCCTGGACGAGGTCCGCGCAGTCGGCGATGAGGATCTCCTCGATGGGCAGGCTGTAGACCGGCCCCGTCGCGGTGTCGATGACATCCACGGTGCGGTCGAGGTGGTAGAAATTGCCCTCGCTGTCCCGGCGCGCCACATCCCCGGTCAGCCAGTAGCCGTTGAGCTCGAAGCTGCTGGTCAGCCTCGGGTCGTTCCAGTAGCCCGGCGTACGCGAGGGGGTGATCACGGCCAGCAGGCCGACGGTGCCGTCGGGCACCTCCTCGCCGTTCTCGTCCAGCACCGCGGCCTTGATCACCGCGTCCTGCGCCTTGCCCACGCACCGGTCGTCGCGCGGCGTTTCCGGCGCGGTCACCTGGCCGAAGAGCGCCATCCCCATCTCCGAGGAGCCGAGCCCGTCGACGAACTGGGAGCCGGGCAGCGGCTCGCCGGCGTCGCCCTCCGGGAGCAGCCACGACTTGATCAGTCCGGCGGGCCGCTCGCCGAGCTCGACCAGCCGCCTGATGTGCCCGTAGTGGGCGCTGTCTCCGGTGTTGAACCAGGAGTGGACCTTCGCCGCCCCCTTGACCGGGAGCTCACCGGTGGCCAGCTCCACGAACGTCCGGGGGAAGGAGGCCACCATGGTCGGCTGGAACGCCTCCATCACCGGCTCCACGCCCGTGCGCCGCCAGTCCGCCATGACCACGGTCGGCAGTCCGAGCAGCACCGCCGTGAGGAAGTAGCTGAGCCCGCCGGCGTGGGTGTGCGGCATGAGCGACATCAGCCGGTCGTAGGGCTCGGCGGGGAAGCGCAGCATCCTCGGCTGCTTGCCGTCCCAGAAGCTGCGATGCCCGAGCGTCGTCGACTTCGGGGTGCCGGTGGTGCCGGAGGAGTGGATCAACGCCACGATGTCGTCGGGAGCGTGCTGGTAGGGGTACTCCTCCGGTAACCGGCCGGAGTCGGCGTCGTAGGCCCGCACCTCGGCGGCCAGGGCGACGAACCTGGGCCTGGTCTGCGGGGCGTTGCGGTAGGCCATCTGCAGCCTGGTCGTGTCGTCGGCGACGACGCCGACGACGCCCACGTGGTCGAGGTAGCGGACCATGATGTCGGCCCGCATCGCGTCATTGATCATCGTCGGGATGGCGCCGAGCGCCGTGAGCGCCAGGAAGTGGAGCAGCGGTTCGAGCCCTTCGGCCACCACGATGCCCACCGGCTCGCCGGGCCGCACGCCGTTGGCCCAGTACCACTTGGCGTACCGGTCGCGCAGCGCCGCGAGGTCGAGCAGGCTGTGGCCGCGCAGCACCACCCCGCCACGGTGGTCGTTGTGGTGGCTGTAGACGAACGGCACCGCCCGGTTCGGGTTGGCCGCCAGGGCGTGGTCGAGGAAGTTGCCCGCGCCCAGGCCGGGCTCGGTCATGAATCCCTGCCGGACGGCCAGGGGGGCGATGGACGTGCTGTCAGTCATGGATGTCCCTCCATCGGTACGTCGCGCTTGTCTCCGCGGCCACCCGGTGCCCCGATCGGATGGCGCCTTCCATCAGTCCGAAGAACTCCGTGCTCGTCTCGGTGCCGGCCCAGTGCACCCGTCGGTGGGGGGCCGTCAGCCGCGGGCCGAGCCGCGGCCAGTCGCCCGGCCCGAACAGCGCCGCGTAACAGCCCCGGCTGTAGCGCTCGTGGACCCAGTCGGTGACGTGGCAGCCGATCGGCTCCGGCAGCCCGGGGAACAGCCGCGCGGCCTGGGCGACCGCCTGCTCGCGCTGCTCGGCGGCGGGCAGCGCCGCGTACCTGTGCGCCTCCCTGCCGGTCACGAATCCGGTCAGCACGCCCACCTCGCCGTCGGCGGGCGAGTCGTCCACGGTGGACAGCAAGGGGCCGCGCGCGTTGACCGACCAGCCGGACAGCCCCTGCTCCCGCCAGGCGGGCGTCGGATACACCAGGTGGACCTTCACCGCGCAGCCTGGCGCCGTACGCTCGCCGGAGCGGGTCGCGGGCAGGCCGGGCCGGTGGTCGATCGCGTCGGCGAGCGACGGCGGCACCGCGACAATCGCGGCCTGGGCCCGTACCGATCCGGTCGCGGCGATGACGGTCACGCCGTCGCCGTCCTGGTGGATCGCGCGCACCGGCTCGCCGAGCCGCACCCGGTCGCCCAGCCGGGCGGCCAGCCGCCGGCACACCTGGTGCGCGCCGCCGTCGATCCGGTCCTCCTGCGCGCCGCCCGCGAAGGCGTTCAGGTAGCGGATCCCGCCGCCCGAGCGCAGGTAGAAGGCCATGTGCAGGACGGACACGTCCGCCGGGTCGGCGGCCATCATCTCGCCGAGGAACAGCGGGAAGAACAGCCGCGCGTCCGGGTGACGCAGGTGCTCGCGCGCCCATTCGGCCGCGGTCAGCGCGTCCAGCCGGGCGGCGTGCGCGGACAGCCAGGGGGCGTCCGCGCGCACCCCGCGGTCCAGCTCGTCCAGCGCGTCGAACAGCTCGCCGAGCGCGACCGCCGACAGCGGCGGGAACCGGCCGACCCTGGTCTGGCCCTCACCACTGAGCGCGAATCGGCTCGCGCCGGTCATGGTGGTCGGGGTGGTCTTCAGGTCCAGCTCGGCCAGCAGGGCGGTCAGGGCGGTGTGCCGGTCTCCCAGGTACGCGGCGCCCGCGTCCACCCAGACGCCCGGGGCGACCTCGATGCCGTGCGTGCGGCCGCCGACCCGCTCGCGTGCCTCGAGGACGGTGACCTCGACGCCGCTTGCCGCGAGGTCGGTGGCGGCGGTGAGCCCGGCCAGGCCGGCTCCCACGACGACGACGCTCATGCGGGGCTCGCACTCTGGTCGGCGCTCGCGATCTTCTTGGCGAGGGCGCTCGGGGTCGGCGCGTCGAGGAAGTCGTCGAAATCCAGTTCAACGCCGCTGGTACGGGCGATCGCGCTCAGGACACGGGTGGCGAGCAGCGAATCCCCGCCCATGACGAAAAAGTCTGAGTCCGCGCTGACTTCCGGGTTCTCCAGGACACGCTGAAATACCGCCGAGACGGCGTTGACATTCACGGAATGGTCTCCCTCAAACGGTGGCGGACGCGTATCGCCGATGCGAACCCGCCCGGTCGACTTTTCCGCTCGCCGTGTAGACGAGTTCGGGGACGACGGTGATCCGGCTGGGCACGAGATGGCAGGGGACGCGGTCGCGCAGATAGTCCCGGACGTCGGCGGCCAGCGTCGTGTGGTCATATGCGGGTGCGCCGGGGACGATGTAGGCCGCGAGCGTCGTGTGGTCGGCGACGGTGACGCCCGTCACCGCCACGGCGCCCACCCGCGGATGACCGGCGATCTGCGCCTCGACCTCGCCCGGATCGACCCGGATGCCGCGGATCTTGAGCTCGTGGTCGAGCCGGCCTTCGTGCGTGAGCGTGCCGTCGGCGGCCAGGCCGACCCGGTCGCCGGTCCGGAAGTACCGCTCGGCGCCGAGCTCGACGAACCGCTCCGCCGTCGCCTCCGGCAGGCTCCGATAGCCCAGCGCCAGTGACGGCCCGCCGACCAGCAGCTCGCCGGACTCGCTGAGGTGCTGCCGGACATGCGGCAGGGGGCGCCCGATCGACACCCGCTCCCCCGCTCCCCCGACGGCCAGTTCGGTCGGTACCCGCCCCCCCGCTGCCAGCGGGCCGTGCAGGTCTATGGCGTGGGTGATGAGCGTCGTCTCCGTACACCCGTAGGTGTTGACCAGGCGGATCCCGGCGGTGCCGAGCGCGCGCCAGTCGGCCAGCCGCGCCGCGCTCACGGCCTCCCCGCCGATGACGACCAGCCGGACGCAGGCGGGCAGCGTGGCCCCCTCGTCCACCAGGTGGCGCACCAGCTCGTGCCAGAACGCCGAAGGGAGGTCAAGGACGGTGATCCGCTCGGCGGCGATCATGCGCAGCGTGCGGTGAAACGATCCCGAATGGGCGTGGTCGTGGAAGACCAGCGTCGCGCCCGTGGTGAGCGTGGGCAGGATCTCCTCGAAGCAGGTGTCCCAGTTCAGGGACGCGAACTGCAGGACGCGGTCTTCGGGGGTGAGCCCGAACAGCTCCCGCAGCGCGCCGGTCACGACGGCGATGGCCCGCCTCGGGGTCACCACGGGCTTGGGCGCGCCGGTGGAGCCGGACGTGAACAGGATGTACGCCGGATCGTCCCCGGCGACGACCGCGTCCGTCTCCGGTGTAGGGGCGACCAGGCCGGCTTCGGCGCGGGCGGGGAGATCGGGGAGATCCACCAGGCGCACGCCGGGCTCGCCGGGGTCGGCGGGGCCAGTGGGGTCGCCGGGGCCAGTGGAATTGTTGGTGGGCTTGGTGGTGGGGATCAGCGTCGTGCAGCCGCTCGCCGACATCAGCGCCCGCCGCCTCGGCGACGGGAACGCCGGATCGATCGGTACGTACGTTCCGCCCGCCGCCAGGATGCCGAGCAGGGCGGCCACCGTCGCCGGCGACCGGGACGCCATGACCCCGACCACCCCGGGACGCGGGCCCAGCCGCCGGCCGGTCGCGCGTGTCCACGCGTGAAGTTGGGCGTAGGTGAGGGTCCGGCCGTTGTGCGCGATCGCCGGGCGGTCGGGATGGCGGCTGACCGCGCCGGCGAAGTCCTTCATCAGGTCGTACGGAAAAAACAAGGTTGCCTCTTTCCGAGCTGACCCCGGGGAGCACCGCGTATTTTCATCCCACGGTCATTCGACTTCGAATGCACCCCGGAGAACGCGTTCAGAGTGCCGCACGGCGCTGCAGGGGGGCTTGAATCCGGAAGGATTTCTACTGGACTGCGTCTCGTGTCTTTCGTATGGCGGCCTGTAACCACGACGTGCCAGACGGGGAGCGATATGCCAGACGGATTAGAACTGCCGGGCCTCGGCCAAGCGCTGAAGATAGGGCTGCTGGGAGCGGTACGGGCCTGGCACGGACATCAGGAGATCTTGCTCGGACCGCCGCGGCAACGGGCGGTGCTGGCGTTGCTGGCGCTGGAGGCGGGCCGGACCGTGTCGGTCGACCGGCTGATCGAGGGGCTGTGGGGAGAGCGGGCTCCCACGGGTGCCAGGGGCATGGTGCAGGGGTACGTCTCACGGCTGCGCCCCGCCCTGGCCAGAGCCGACGTCACGATCGCGTACTACTCGCAGGGCTACCTGCTCAGGCTCTCCGCTGACCAGGTGGACGTGCACGAGTTCAGGAACGCCGTGGCCCGCGCGCGGGCGATGGAGTCCGCCGAGGCACGGGCCACCGGACTGAGGCGCGCGCTGACGTTGTGGCGGGGCGAGCCCCTGAGCGGCGTCTCCGGCGGCGGGCTGCTGGACCTGCTGCGCGACGCCCTCGTCGAGGAGCGATTAGCGGTCACCGAGGAATGCCTGAACGCCGAGACGCGGGCGGGCCGTCACGCCGGCCTGGTCCCCGAGCTGATCGCGCTCGTCGCCGAGAATCCCTTCAGGGAGGGTCTGGTCGGATTGCTCATGCTGGCGCTGTACCGGGCGGGCCGGCGGGTGGACGCGCTGGAGCGCTACGAACGCACCCGCCGCCGCCTCATCGAGGAGCTGGGCCTGGACCCCAGTCCCGAGCTGCGGCAGCTTCGCCAGCGGATCCTGCGGGGGAAGGTCTCCACTATCAGGTCTCCCGGCCTTTCCGCCCTGGACGAGACGGAGGCCTGGGAGGCGTCGGCGATGCCGGCGCAGCTGCCGCCGGAGCCGAGGCAGTTCACCGGGCGGGCGGCCGAGCTCCGTCTCCTGGACTCGGCCGCGACCGGCGGCGACGCGGCGGCGATCTCCATGGTCACGGGCACGGGCGGGGTCGGGAAGACCGCACTGGCCGTCCACTGGGGGCACCGGATGCGCTCCCTGTTCCCGGACGGCCAGCTCTACGTCAACCTGCGCGGCCACTCGCCGGAGCGGCCGCTGCGCCCGATCGAGGCGCTCGGGCAGTTCCTGCGCGGGCTCGGCGTGCCCGCCGAACAGGTGCCGCACGCGGAGGAGGAGGCCAGCGCCGCCTACCGCAGCCTGCTCGCCGACCGACGGGTCCTGGTGATCCTGGACGACGCCGGCAGCGAGGAACAGGTCCGTCCGCTCCTGCCCAGCGGCCGGCGCTGCGCCACCGTGATCACCAGCCGGGACCGGCTGACCGGCCTCGTCGCCCGGGACGGCGCACTCCCCGTTCCGCTCGGCATGCTGGCCCCCGACGAGGCGGGCACCCTGGTCGGCAGGCTGCTCGGCGACGAGCGCCTGGCGGCCGAGCGGGACGCCGCCCGTGAGCTGGCCAGGGCCTGCGGCTACCTGCCGCTGGCGCTGCGTGTCGCGGCGGCCGGCGTCCTCGGCCGGCCCGCCGGGGGCATCGCCGGGCAGGTGCGCCGGCTCGCCGGGACCCGGCTGTCCTCGCTGGCGGTCAACGGGGATCCGCACGCGGCGGTGCGTGGGGCGTTCGACCTGTCCTATCGCCGCCTGGACCCGCCGTCACGGCGGCTGTTCCGGCTGCTCGGCCTCATCCCCGGGCCGACGTTCACCGCCGAGGCCGCCGCCGCGCTCTCCGGCGCGCCCCCGGGCGAGACCGACCACCTGCTGTCCCGGCTGGCCGCCGCGCACCTCATCGAGGAGAGTGAGCCGGGCCGTTACACCTTCCACGACCTGATGCGGGAGTATGCCCGCGAACGTGCCTGGGCAGAGGAGAGCGAGCTCGACCGTACCCTCGCCGAAGCCCTGGCGCGCCTCGCGCGCCCCCGGCGGGAGCCGGAGGCGCGCGATTCACTCCAGGATCAGGGCTTTTTCCAGGGCTCGAAGTAGGCCACCGTCGCGAAGTCGATCTCCAGCGCGTCGGGCGGGTTCCCGCCTGTCGCGCTCGACCCGGTCACGAAGATCCGGACACCGGCACCGCCGGCCGCGTCCACGGCGAGCGCGTGCGCGTTGTCCGAGGCGCCGGCCGCGCCGTCGTAGTGGCCCGTCCAGGTCTGCCCACCGGTCGCGGCGTCGTAGGCGATCGTCACGTAGTCTCCGCCTCTGGCCTCGTCGTCCGTGCTCTGACCGGTGACGACGACCTTGCCGCCGTCCGGCGTCACGGCGACGTCCCAGGCGACGTCGTCGCCCTTCGCCTGACCGTCGTAGCGCTGGACCCAGGACCGCTTACCCGTGGCGGGGTCGTAGGCGATCGTGGTGTAGTCCGACCTCGTCCCCTCGCCTTCGGTGTTGCCGGTGACGTACAGCTTGCCGCCGCCGGGCGCCAGGGTGATGTCGTGCGGGTTGTCGCTGCCGTGCGCGGCGCCGTCGTAGCGGTCCGCCCAGATCTCCTTTCCGGAGGTGGTGTCGTAGGCGATCGTGGTCATGTCCGTCTGCGTGCCAGGAGCTTGGCTGGCTCCGGTGATGAAGACCGACTTACCGTCCTGGGCGACCGACATGCCGACGGGAATGTCGATGCTGTTCGCCGGACCGTTGTGCCGGGCCGTCCAGAGCTGCTCGCCGGTGCGGGCGTCGTAGGCGACCGTGCCCCAGTCGGACAGGCCGGTGCCAGGCTCGCCCTGGCTCTGGCCGGTGACGACGAGCTTGGACCCGTCCGGCGTCACCTTGATCGCCCTGGCGTCGTCGGTGGCCGCTCCGGGCCCGTCGTAGTACGCGAGCCACGTACGCTCGCCGCTGTCGGCGTTGTAGGCGACCGTGAAGAAGTCGTCCTTGCCGCCCTCGGCCAGCGTGGACATGCCGGTGACGTAGACGCTCTTCCCGTCGGGCCCGACCGTGACCGCGTTGGCGAAGTCGGAGAGACCCGCCGGGCCGGTGTGCCGAGCGATCCAGCGCTCCTCGCCGGTGGCGGTGTCGTACGCGATCGTGACCGCGTCGTTGCCGGTCTCCTTCCCGGCGCTCGTGCCGGTGACGAAGAGCTTGCTCCCGTCGGGGCTCACCTCGAGCCCGTGCGGTTCGTCATAGTTCCCCGCGGGGCCCGTGTAGCCCTTGCTCCACAACTCGGCGCCGGTCGCCGCGTCGTAGGCGACGGTCTCGATCCGCGGGCTGAGCATGCCGGGCGAGGACCCGAAGCTCGCGCCGGTCACGTAGACCCGCTTGCCCTTGGGGTCCAGGGCGATGAACTCGGCGGAGTCCTGCCCGCCCGTGACTCCGTGGGTGGCCGCCCATGTTTCGGGCACCGGACGCAGGACGACGGGGACGCGTACGGTGTGGCGGCCGTCCTTCCAGATGAGCCGCCCGCCCTGGTAGCTGTTCATCGGGGCGGTGGTACGGGCGAAGGAGACCGCGAACGACTTCGTCTGCCCCGGCCGCAGCGTGATCCGGCTCGGTGTGACCTTGGCCGTGATCCCGGTCAGGCCGGCGGTGGAGGCGGTGTACGTGGCGGTCGAGCGGCCGACGTTGGTGACCTCGCGGGTCACCGTCTGGGTGCCGGCCATCCGCCCGAGCGAGATCGAGGGCACGTTCAGCTCACGCGCCTGGAGCGAATAGCCCTTCTTGGCCAGCGCGTCGCAGACCTGCTCCGAGACGCCCTTGGTCGTGGCGCACAGGAACGCGATCCAGTCCTTGATGCCGCTGTCGTAGACCAGGCCGGGGTCGGCGGCGCTGTTCGGGGTGACGTGGCCGGCACCCTGGCTGAAGATCACCGACGGATCGGTGCCGGGCCCGTCGAGGATGTCGGAGCCGCTCGTCATCAGCGCCGACTTGATCGCCATCGGCGACCAGTCCGGGTGCAGGTCCTTCAGCAGCGCGGCGAGCCCGGCGACGTGCGGGGCCGCCATCGAGGTGCCGCTGGAGATGTTGAACTCGGCCCCGTTGGCGCCCGGCGGCGCGAACGCCGCGAGGATGTCCTGCCCCGGAGCGATCACATCCGGCTTCAGCAGGTCGCCGCCCGCGGCGTACAGCGGACCGCGCGAGGAGAACTCCGCGACGTACGGAGCCGGCGTGTTGTTGTTGATCTTGGCCTGGTCGATCGTCGCCGTCGCGCCGTCGGCGGCGGCGTAGTCCTTGACGGCCTGCCTGTCCTTGACCGCGAGGTGCACCGTGGGCAGGGAGTGGAGGTCGGCGTTGAGCGAGTTCTCGTCGGTGTTGGTGAGGATCATGCCGACGCCGCCCGCCTCGGCGACGGCCACGCTCTTGTTGACGCGGGGTGTCTCGCCGCGGTCGCAGACGACGATCTTGCCTTTCACCTTGACCGGGTCGAGCAGCGCCTTGCCATCGTTGTCCCTGGCGGCGTAGCACTGCGCCAGCCGGGTCTGATCGACGCCGGGCAGCCCGGCCGCCGTGGCGTCGACGAGCGGCGCGGGCCCGACCTTGGTGGCGGCCAGCGAGGCGCCGCTGTAGGTGGTGCCGTTGCCGAGCGTCGCCGACCCCTGCGTGCCGCGGTTGTGCGTACCGGCCGCGACCGTGGTCACCCAGGGAGACGGGTGCGCCACGGTGGCGGCGGCCGGTCCGCTGTTGCCGCCCGCGGCGGCGACGAAGACGCCCGCCTCCGCGGCGGACAGGAACGCCATCTCCGCCGGGTCGAGGAAGTCCGACTGCGTACCCGAGACCGAGTAGTTGATGACGTCCACGCCGTCCGCCACCGCCTGGTCGATGGCGGCGACCAGGTCGGAGTAGTAGCCGTTGGCCGTCGAGGCGTCCTGCGTCGACCAGAGCGCCTTGTACGCGGCGATCCGGGCCCGCGGCGCGATGCCGCTGATCTTGCCGAACGCCGCGGCCGCACCGGTCGCCGGCACGCCGTAGTTGCCGCCCGAGGTGGAGGAGGTGTGCGTGCCGTGCCCGTTGTAGTCGCGCGGCGACAGGAACTCCCACGGGAGCTGCTCCTTGACTCCCGCGTCACCGCCCCACCCGGCGTCGAAGTGCTTGGCGGCGATCAGCTTGCCGTTGCACATCCCGCTGTTCCAGGAGTCGTCCGGGCTCCCGGTCGCGCACGTGCCGTGGAATCCGCGGACCGGGCCGTACGGCTTCCCGTCCGCGTCGCGGCCGTCGAAGCTCTTGCTGGCCGGCCAGATGCCGCTGTCGATCACGCCGATGACCAGGCCCTCGCCGGCGCCCTTGCCCCGGCGCTTCCCGGTGGGGCCGCCCAGCTGGTCCCAGAGCCCGCCGCGCGCGTCCAGCCCCAGGAAGGACGGCGTCGAGGACGTCTGCACCGACACCTTCTTGTCCTCGACCACGGTCACGACGTCGGACATCGCGCGCAGCTGGGACGCCTGGGACGCGGTCAGGCGGGCGGCGAAACCGCCGTAGGAGTAGGCGTACTCGTAGACCTTCTCGCCGCCGACCTTCTTGAGCGCGGCGTCGTGCCGGCCGCGCAGGTGGTCGACGTACCTGGTCACCTCGGTGGAGCGGGGATCGATCTTCTCGCCCCGCTGCGGCTTGGTTTCGGACAGCCCGGCCACGTCGCCCTCGTACGTCACGACGGGGTCGGCGGCCATCTGCACGATGTAGGTCTTCTGCTGTTCCGGTTCGGCTTCCGCGGTCACCGGACCGGGCCAGGCCGCTCCGGTCAGCGTCAATCCGGCTAATGCCATGGCCGCCACCAGCCGGCGGCGCCTGGTGGTAGTGCGTCCAGGAGATGTGGACAGATCCATCGTCGCCCCTCAGTGCATCGCCGCGGATCACGCGGACGATCGCCGAGGCTATTGAGAGCCGGCCGGATGGAGCATCCGTACCGTATACGGATTTTTGGCCGCCACTTACCGCGGGTTTAAGATCCGGTAGCCTGCTCATGCTGATACCAGCAGGTAGGGGGTTCGCCACATGCCCTTGGGACCGGCCCGCATCGCCCCCTCGGGCTCCCTGTCCGACGTGCTCGTCGGACGCCAGGCGGAGCTCGCGCTCCTGCGCACGGTCATCACCGCCCCGCCCTCCCTCGCCCTGATCGAAGGCGAGGCGGGCATCGGCAAGAGCCGCCTGGTGAATGAGCTGCTGGCCACACCCGGCCTGGCCGGGACCCGCCGGCTCGTGGGCCAGTGCGAGCAGCTTCAGGAGCCCCTGCCGCTGTCCCCCCTGCTCGACGCCTTCCGCCTGGCCGGGGCCGAGCTCGCCCGGTCCCGCCCGGTCAACCCCGTCATCGGGGCGCTCGCGCCGCTGCTCCCCGAGATCGCCCAGCACCTGCCGCAGCCCCTGCCGCCGCTGCCCGACCAGCGGGCGGAGCGGCACCGGGTGTTCCGGGCGGCCGTGGCCCTGCTCGACCATCTGAGCCCGCTGGTGCTGGTCCTGGAGGACGTGCACTGGGCCGACAGCGGCACCCACGACTTCCTGGCCTTCCTCGCCGCCCACCAGCCGAGGCACCTGTCGGTGATCCTCACGGTCCGTACGGAGGCGGGGCTGCTCCCGATCCGGGAGGCCTTCGCCCGGGCGCCGTCGGGGCCGGCGCGCTCGGTCAGCCTCACCCCGCTGAGCAGGTCCGAGGTGGAGGAGCTCGCGCGGAGCATCCTGAAGGCCGAGCTGCCCCCCACGTTCGCCGCCCTCTTGTACGAGAAGACGGGCGGCATCCCGTTCGTGGTGGAGGAGGTGCTCCGTACCCTCCTGGAGCGCCTGCCCGCGAGCGAGATCCCCAGCCGGTCGGACGTCCTGGCCGAACTCGCCGTTCCGACGGTGTTGCGGGACGTGGTGCTGCGGCGGCTGTCCTCGCTCGACGAAGCGGCGCAGGAGATCCTCGGCGCCGCCGCCGTCATCGGCATGACGCCCGATGACCGGGTACTCGCAGAGGTCACGGAGCGCGGCGCGGCGCAGATCGCCCGTGCTCTCGGTCAGGCGCAGGCGGTCGGACTCCTGCACGAGGAGGACGGCCGCTGCCGGTTTCGGCACGCCCTGGCGCGGCAGATCGTGTACGAGTCCGTGGCGGTGTCCGGCCGGCGGTGGCTGCATCTCAGGACCGCGCGGGCCCTGGAGTCGGTGGCCGGTCCCCGGCCGGTGGCCAGGCTCGCCCACCATTTCCGGCTCGCGGGCCGGACGACGGAGTTCGTCGGCAACGCCGAGGCCGCCGCCGACACTGCCCTGTCCCACGGCAACGACGCCACGGCGGCGCGGTTCCTGCTCCAGGCGCTGGAGATCGGCGAGCTACCCCGTGAGCTGCGCGTGCGGTTGGCCGTCAAGCTCGGCCGGGTGGCGGTCGACGGGCTGGCGCACGCCCAGGCCGTACCGATACTCGAACGCCTGCTGGCCACCGAGCCGCTCCCCGCGCCGCTGCGTGGTGAGCTGCGCTTCGCCCTCGGCCGCCTGCTGCGTCAGCAAGGTGAGGCGCGGGCGGGCTACCTGCAGATCGAGGGCGCGATCGACGACCTCGCGGAGCGGCCCGCGCTCCTCGGCCGCGCGCTCGCCGTGCTCGCCGTACCGGAGACCGTGGTGAACCGGCACGTCAGCGAGCACACCGCGCGCTGCGAGCAGGCCGAGGAGGCCTCGCGTCGCAGCGGCGACCGCGACGTCGACATCGCGGTACGCATCGCGCGGGCTTCGCTTCTGCTGGAACAGGGCGACCCGGGAAGCTGGCGGCTGATCGACGACCTGCTCCGAGACGACGGTCTGCGGTCCGCGCCCAGAGAGCACGCCCGCGCCTGCCTCAACTGGGCGCAGGGCGCCCTGCACATCGGCCGGCTCGAACGCGCGCAGGGCCTGCTCGCCGAGGGCCGTCAGGTGGCTGACCAGGCCGAATATCTCCGGGTGGCGGACGTCGTCGAGCTGGTGACGGCCGCCGTCGACCGAGCCGCCGGACGGTGGGAGGGGCTGGAACACCGCCTGCGTCCGCTGGAGGGCGCGTCGGCCACGTTCGCCGCCGGGTCCCTGGACTCGCGGCTGATGCGGGGCGCGCTGCTGGCGGCGAGGGGCCCGGCCGAGGAGGCCGTGACGGGCCTGGGCGAGGTGATCGCGATCGCCGAGCGGGTCGGCGCCGTCTGGCCGCTCATCTCCGCCCGCATGACCCTGTCCCGGCTCCTGCTGACCCTCGACGACGCGGTGGGCGCCGTCGAGCAGGCCAACGCCGGGCTCGACCAGGTGCGGGCCAAGGGGAACTGGGTGTGGGGCGCCGAGACCGTACTGTGCCTCGTGGACGCCCTGGACACCCTCGGGAAGGCGGGCGAGGCCGCCGCGCTGGTCGACGAGCTGAGCGCCGCGATCGACGGCGCCGACGCGCCGATCGCGCAGGCCGCCGCGCTGAGCGCCCGGGCCGTCATCGCCCGCTCCCGGGCGGATCGGCTGACGGCCGAGCGGCTGATCGACGCGGCGCGCACCACGCTGCGGGAGGCCGGGCTCCGCTACGAGGAGGCCCTGGCCGGCGAGCGCCTGGGCAGGTGGCGCCGCGAACGTGGCGCGGCCGACGGTGGCGACCTGCTCGAAAGCGCGCTGCGACGGTACGGGGCGATGGGCGCGGACCGGGACATCGCCCGCATCTGCCGGATCATGCGGCAGAACGGAGTGCCCATCCCCTATCCGTGGCGCGGCGGGCGGCCCTCTCATGGGCAGACGCTGTCGTCGCGGGAGCGGGAGGTGGCACTGCTGGCGGCGGCGGGGAAGACCAACCAGGAGATCGCGACCGAGCTGTTCCTGTCCAGGCGGACCGTGGAGAGCCACGTCTCCAGCTCGCTGCGCAAGCTCGGCCTGCTGTCACGCAAGGAGCTCCGGGGGCTCACGGCGTTCCCGGCCGACCCGTCGGACGCGCCTGTCTGAGCCGAGCCCGGCGGCTCTTCCAGGTCCGTCGGAGGCGCCTATCTGACCAGGCCGCGCGGGCGGCGGACCCGCAGATGGCCGTAGGCGAGGTCCCCGGCGATCTGGACGTGCAGCCGTCCCGGACGGGGACGGCCAGGCGCCTTGCAGATCACCCTGCCCCACTCGGTCCGCGTCTGGTCGACGTTCGCCGTCGCGCCGGCCGGCAGGACGATCGTCGCGGAGCCGTACGCGAGCCGGAGCTCGATCCCGATCTCGGGATACTGGATGACGGCTCCCGACAGGTCGAGGTGCACACCGCCGTACTCGGACTCGATCCGCAGCACGCGCGGGACCTGCCAGTCGCCCGTCCGCCTGACGCGCCCTCCGGTGGACCGCAGCCGGACCACCTCGTCGCGAGGTTCGGGCAGGTCGACGACCACCCGCGCCAGATCGTCCTGGGTCACGGCGGTGAGGGCCCGTTCGACCCGCTCCTCCATCTCGGCGAAGCCGAGGCGGCCGTCGGCGTACGCCTGCTGGACACGCTGAACGATCCGGTCGCGCTCGACGTCGTCGTGCCGTCCCGCGGGGAGGTTCATTGGGAGACCGCCCTCTTGTACAGCCGCGTGGCCAGCGGGACGAACACCACCAGGATCAGCACGCACCAGCCCACCGACACCGCCACCGCGTGCTGGAGCGGCCACGCGTCGGGCACCGGCCTGAGAGCGGTGGTGTTGCCGAACAGTTCGCGCGCCGCCTGGACGAAGGTGGAGACCGGGTTCCATTCGGCGACGGGCTTGAGCGGGCCGGGCAGCCGGGAGCTGTCGACGAAGACGTTGGACAGGAAGACCAGCGGGAACGACACGAGGGTGGCGATGTTGTTGAACACCTCGGGCGTGCGCAGGGCCAGCGCGATCGTCGCCGTCACCCACGAGAAGGAGTAGGCGAAGAACAGCAGCAGCAGGAACCCCCCGACCGCCTCGAGCGGCGAGGAGTGGACGCGCCAGCCGACCAGGAGTCCCACCAGCGCCATCGTGGCGATGCTGGTGATGTTCATGAGCATGTCGCAGAGCGTCTGCCCGACCAGCACCGCGGACGGCGCCATCGGCAGCGTGCGGAACCGGTCGAAGATGCCCTTCTGCAGGTCCTGGGTGAGCGTGTAGCCGGTGATCTGCGCGCTGGTGACGATCGTCTGGACGAAGATCCCCGGGAGCAGATACTCCGGGTACGAGATGCCGGGCAGGTCGATCATGCTGCCGAACACGTACACGAACAGCAGCACGAACACGACCGGCAAGATGATCACGCCGCCGAGCAGGTCGGGGGCTCGCCTGATCTTGAGCGCGTTGCGCTTGCTGATCGTCACGCCGTCGGCGATCGCCATCTGAAGGGGGCTCATCGGATCGTCTCCTGGGTGTCGTCGGTGGCGGCCTGGTGGCCGGTGAGGCTGAGGAAGACCTCGTCCAGGGTCGGCCGCCGCAGCCCGGCGTCGCGTACGGTGACGCGCTCGGCGGCCAGGTGGCCCAGGGCGGTGGTGAGCGAGGCGGCGCCGCCCGCCACGGGAATGGTGACGCTCAGGTTGGTGGGGTCGGCCTGGACCTCGGCGACGGCCAGCGGCGCCAGGACCCGGCGCACGGTCTCCAGATCGGCGGCGTCGCTCACCGTCAGCTCGATCCGGTCGCCGCCGACCTGGTCCTTCAGCTGGTCGGCGGTGCCGAGCGCGATCACCCGCCCGTGGTCGACCACCGCGATCCGGTCGGCGAGCCGGTCGGCCTCCTCCAGGTACTGGGTGGTGAGCAGGACGGTCGTGCCGCCCGCGACCAGCCCGGAGATGACCTCCCACAGACCCGCTCTGGCGCGGGGGTCCAGGCCGGTCGAGGGCTCGTCCAGGAACAGCACCGGCGGATCGGCCACCAGCGCGCCGGCCAGGTCGAGCCGGCGGCGCATGCCGCCGGAGTAGCCCTGCACCGGGCGGTCGCCGGCGTCGGTCAGGTCGAAGCGCTCCAGCAGCTCGCGGGCGCGCTGCTTGCTGCGCTTGGTGCCCAGGTGGTAGAGGCGGCCGACCATCTCCAGGTTCTCGGCGCCGGTGAGGTGCTCGTCGACGGCCGCGTACTGGCCCGACGCCCCGATGCGGGAGCGCAGGCGCTGGGCGTCGGCGACGACGTCGAGCCCGGCGACGGTGGCGTGTCCGGCGTCCGGCCGCAGCAGGGTGGTCAGGATCCGCACGGTCGTCGTCTTGCCGGCGCCGTTGGGACCGAGTAATCCGAAGACCGTGCCTTCGGGGACCGACAGGTCGATGCCGTCCAGGGCGGTGACGGTGCCGTATTTCTTGACCAGACCCTCGGCCACGATCACGGGGGGCATGAGATCTCTCCTTTGGTGGTTTTCAGTGTCATGAACGGCGGATCACGATGTCGCCGTAGGCGGTCTGGGCGCGCACCTCGACGGTCTTGTCGGCCTGCGCCGGGCCGTCGCAGGCGTCCAGATCGACGTCCACGGTGCCGTACTGGGAGCTCACATCCAGCCAGGCGGCGCTGCCCTCCCGGATGCCGAGTTCGAGCCGGCCGCCGGCGGTCTCCATGACGACCGCGCCGGACACCACCTCGCCGACCCGGACATTGCCGTAGGCGGTCTTGGCGGCGACGCCGGCCAGGGCGTGGTCGACGGTGATGTCGCCGTAGGCGGTGTTCAGCCGCAACTCGCCGGTCACCGCGCCGAGGACGAGGTCGCCGTTGGAGGTCTTGACCACCGCCGTGCCGTCGATCTCGCCGATCCGGATGGTGCCGTTGGAGCTGGTGATGTCGGCGTGCCCGACCGACCGGGTCACCGAGATGTCGCCGGAGCCGGTCTTCAGCTGCAGCCGGCCGGCCCGCTCCAGCCGGATGTCGCCGTAGGAGGCGATGCACTTCACGTCGCCGAGGCGGCCCCTGCAGCGGAAGTCCGCCGCCCCGTTCGCTTCGACGCGGGAGCCGGCCGGCAGGTCGATCGTCACGTCGACCGAACCGTCCCAGCCGAGCAGCGAACGGGCCCAGTTCTTGGGCGACTCGACCAGCATGTCGATCGAGCCGCTCCACCCGGACAGTGACGCGGGCCGGGGCTTGCCCACCTTCACCAGGAGCCGGCCGCCGGCGTACTCGATCTGGGCCTGCTCGGCGGCCTGCCGGTCGGCGTCGTTGGACTCGTTGCTCGGGTGTACGTCGACGACGGTGTCGGTGCGGTCGCTCGCGTTGATCCGGACTTTGGCGGTCGCCAGGTCGATGATGGCCACGATGGGCTCGGGGGTGTCGAACGTTGGCATGGCGTTTCCCTCATGGATTCGGCGGCATTCCGCTTGTCGGAACGCGTGGTCGTGAGCCCGGCTAGCGCACCCAGCCGGTGTGGCTTCGAACGGTCTGGGAGCCCCGGTGCCGGCTCCCGTCGCGTTCGAGCGCGGCGGAGAGCGCGCGGACCAGCCAGGTGTTGACCGAGAGCCCGTCTGCGGCGGCCGCCTCCTCGATGCGCGGCTTGAGGTGGTCGGGGACGCGCAGCGAGATCCGCGAGGTCCCGCCCTCGTCCGCTCGGACACCTGGATCGGCCGCCCTGACCGGCCCGGTCTCGCCCGCGTCCCCGGACGACTGGCCGGCGGGCGGTGGCGTCACGATGAAGCCGGGCTCGCGGCCGCGCAGGCGCACCTCCACCGAGCCCGGCGCGAGATCGCGGGTGATCTCGTCCGCGGCGGCGGAGAGCGCCTCCAGCAGGGCGAGCCGGGTGGCCGGTTCGAGTGCCGCGGCGAGACGCTCGGCGATCGCGCGGGCGTCGTCGTCTCCTGCTCGGGCGGTGTTCGCGAGTTCGCGGCGGAGGTGGTCTACGTACGGCGCGAGGTCCATGACGCAACTATGACGTCACTATGGCGTCATTTCAAGGGCCTTGAGCCATCCACTGTGATGTCATGGAGGCGTCAAAGCGCCGAGCGCCGACCGGATCGGCTCTGCGGCCGTCCGCTCGGCGCTCGGCGACCAGCGGTTTTGGGGGTGTTAGATCGCCTTCATCGTCTGAAGGGGATGTTGAGCCAGGGGCTGTTCGGGTCGGTCGTCAGGATGCGGTGGGCGTTGAGCATTTCCCCGTACCAGTCGCCGAACTCCTCCTCGTCGAAGTGGAGGCAGCGGCCCAGGATGTAGCCGGCCGAGAACTCTTCCCAGGAGCGGTAGTTGATCCGGCTGACCGCGCCCGCCCGCAGGACCGCCGCTTCGGCCTCCGCCAGGTCGCAGTAGCGGGCGCCGAGTCCCCAGCGGGCCATCTTGGAAGCCCGCCCGTAGTCCCACGCCTCCACGCTGCGGACGAACCCGCCCTCGGGAAGCAGCCCGTCCGCCCGGAATCGCGCCTCATAGCGAAGGATCCGTCCGATGAGCCGCTGCGCTCCGGCGACCTGGGCCTCCGTCTCGGAGTCCTCCGTGGCGCGGTGCCGGATGACCCGTGACGTCACCTGGCGCCAGTGATCCACCTCGACCGCGCCGCCGAAGTCGCGGGCGAGGGTGCCGCGTATCCCCAGCACCAGTCCCCAGACCGAGCTGCTCATCCGGCCCTTGAGCAGCTCCTCCTGGGCCTGCTGCCACCCTTCCCGGCTGGTGATCTCCCACCACTCCTCCAGGCGTCTGCGCTCACGGACGTAGCCGGTGCCGTGCCAGCCCATCGCGTTCCAGAGGGAGGCGTTGTTCACGCAGAGCAGCGCGCCGCAGGCCAGGCCGTGAGCGACGTTGCCGTGCAGCGGACCCCCGACCCACAGCGTGCGCAGTTGGTTGCGGCGCGTGCTGGAGATCCGGTCGGCATGCCAGCGCCACGTCTGCCGATGGGCGGCCGTCGCGGGGAAGAACGCCTCGCACGGGGTGCCGGGGTTGATGGCCAGCCACTCGTCGTCCTGGGGCCAGTCCTGGACCAGCTTTCCCAGATCGACCTCGAAGAAGACCGGGTCGGGCGCGGGCGCGGGCAGCATCCCCTCGGTGACGAACGCGAGACTCACGGGGCTTCCCGGCCGCGGGCCCCAGTATGCGGCGTTGTAGTGAAGCCAGCCCGGCTTGGCGTCGGCCTGAGCGCGCGACATCGCGTGATACAGATCCGTGCCGGCCAGGACGTCGAAGTACGCGGCCCAGTCGCCGCGCGTCTTGGCCGCGTACAGGTCCCGTTCGACGTCGGTGGGCGCCTGCCAGACGGCCTCGGGAGCGGCGAGATTCATGGCACCCCATTGTGGAGCACGGCCGCGGGAGGCATCGATCCGCCTCCTGTCCGGCAAATGCTGCCATACCCGAATGCGCATAGCTTGAGGAAGATGGCGGCTTCCGTACGTACCTCCTGACGGCAGATTCCGGTTTCGGGAGGTATGTATGCACCGCAGAGTCGCCCTGCTCTCCGCCGTCGCGCTCACCGTGGCAGGCGCCCTGGTCCCAGCGGGCGCCGCCCAGGCCAGGAGCGGGACCGGCCTCGACCCCAGGCCCGTCAGGTGGTCCGCCACGGACTCCTCGTCGGAACGCAGGAACGTCCTGCAGTACTGGACGCAGCAGCGCACGCTGGCGGCGCGGCCGCTGGATACGCCCACGCCGCGACGTGGTAATCGCTCGGGCGGGCCGACCCAGGGAACCCCGTGGGCGACCCGCGGCGCCTCGTCCACCATCACCCAGCGCACCCCGTGGACCAGCGGCGGCACGTCGCGCGTCCAGACCGCCTCGGCCTCCACCGCCCAGCAGGGGGCCCGGGTGCCCAACAGCCCCGGCCTCCGGTGGACGGACGGCGGCGCCGTCGTGCGTACCACCGGACGCGTCTTCTTCACCACCGCCGAAGGCGGCAACGCCTCCTGCTCCGGTACGGCGGTGACCAGCGCCAATGAGAGCGTCGTGATGACCGCCGGGCACTGCGTGAAGATCGACGGTGCGGCCCACCGCAACTGGGTGTTCATCCCGGGCTTCGACAACGGGCGGCGGCCGTTCGGCACCTGGGTGGCCAGCAGGATGCTGACCACCCAGCAGTGGAACGCCAACGAGGACATCAACTTCGACATCGCGGCGGTCGTGGTCGCGCCGCTGCAGGGGCGGACGTTGACGGACGTCGTGGGCGGGCAGGGGGTGGCGTTCAACCAGCCTCGGCAGCGGCAGATGTTCTCCTTCGGCTACCCGGCGGCGCCGCCGTTCGACGGCTCCAGGCTGATCTACTGCAGTGGGCGGGCGTTCAACGACACCGTCATGACCAGGGACCAGGGACTGCGCTGCAACATGACCGGCGGGGCGAGTGGTGGCCCGTGGTTCCAGGGGTTCAACGAGGCGACCGGGCTCGGCTGGCTGAACTCGGTCAACAGCTTCAAGTACGACTTCGCCCCGGACTTCATGTTCGGCCCCTTCTTCGGGAACGAGGCGATGGCCGTCTACCAGGCCGCGCAGAACACCAACGCCACCTGAGCCCCGGAACCGGTCCCCCGGCCCCGCCCGTACATGACATCTCCAGGCGGCGGGGTCGGGCCGCCCAGACGGACGACTTTTCACCGCGCCCAGCCGAGCGACCTTTTCGATCTCGCCCAGCCGAGCGACCTTTTCCACCTCGCCCAGCCGAGCGGGCTCTTCAACCGCGCACGACGATTCGTCCGGACGAGCGGGCTGATCAATCGTGCGCGCGGCGGCGGGCCCAGACGAGCGATCCTCTCTTGGTCACCCGCAGTGGGGTGGCCACGCGGAGCGAAGCGTCGCGTGCCGCCGGCTCCGACAGGCCGCGGCCCCGCAGATAGAGGGCGACGGCCGCGCGGTCAGACAGGCTCACCAGCGGTTCGTCCCAGGACGTCACCCCCACCACGTCCAGAACCTCGCCGACGACGGCGGGCGCCACCTCCGCGTCGAAACTCAACCGCCGCCCCCAGTTCGGCAGGACCGCCGACAGCTCGGGGTCGTTGCGGCGACTGGGCGCCGAGACCGCCAGCAACCCGCCGGGTCGCAGCACCCGGCGGACCTCGGCCAGCACCGGCGCCGGGTCGGCGAAGTGGTACAGCATCCACAGCGCGGCCGCGGCGCCGAAGACGCCGTCGGCGAACGGAAGCGCCAGCGCGTCGGCTCGCACCGCGGGCCGGGGAGCTTGTACGACGTACGCCGCGGCGTCGAGCACGACCGCGGGCACACCGGCATCGGCCAGCAGCCGCCCCAGCACCCCGTTGCCGCCGCCGACGTCCAGCACCGGACGGGCGCCCTCTTCCGCCAGCCGGGCGGCCACCAGGGGATGGATGTCTCCCGCCGCCGAGAACCGGGACGTCGCCCGCTGGTTCGCCGCGAAACGGCCCGGATCGTCGTCGTAGTCAGTGGGCAGCGCCTCACCGCGCGATGCGACCATCCCGCCACGATGTCAACCGAACCTGGCACCCCGCCACCCGTTTTACCGGCGGACCCCGACACACCCCGCTACCGGCACGAGCGGCCGACCGACCGCTCGGCCGCTCGGCCGCTCAGTCGGTCGCTCGGTCGCTCGGTCGGTCGGTAACTCGCTACAAGTCAGTGGCGATGATCTTCTCGATGTTCCGTTCCGCGAGCGCCGTGATGGTGACGAACGGGTTGACGCTGGTGTTGCCGGGGATCAGCGAGCCGTCGATGACGTACAGGCCAGGGTAGCCGGCCAGGCGTCCGTAGTTGTCGGTGGCCTTGTTCAGGACCGCGCCCCCGAGCGGGTGGTACGTGAGGTGGTCGCCCCAGACCTTGTAGACGCCGAAGAGGTCGGTCCGGTAGATCGTCCCCTCCTTTTCGTTGATCTTGTCGAAGATCGACTTGGCCATGTCGATGGCCGGCTGCTTCCATGCGGTCTGCCAGTTCAGATCGACCTGGCCGGTCGTGGCGTTCCAGGAGAAGCGGGCGCGGTTCGGGTTCTTGGTGATCGACAGGTAGAACGAGGCGAAGGTCTCGATCCCGGTGGGCAGCGGCGCGACCTCGGCGAACGCGCCACCGGCCGCCCAGTTGTCGATGCCGGCGCAGGGGATGGTCGACTGGGAGGCGCCGGTCGGGTCCCACAGGTGGTTGGCGCGGCCGCACATGACGTTGCCGTTGTCGCCCCAGCCGTTGCCGACCTCGCTGTTGAGGTTGGGCAGCGCGCCGGTGGCCTTCAGCTTGACCAGCAGCTTGCTGGTGCCGACGCTGCCGGCGGCGAAGAACACCCGGTCCGCGGTCACGGTCTTGGTGGCCGTGGTGTCACCGGTGGTGTTGATCTGCTGGATGACGACCGTGTAGCCGCCACCGGCCGCCGGGGCGACCGAGGTGACCTTGTGCAGCGGCGAGATGGTGACCTTGCCGGTGGCCTTGGCCTGGGCGAGGTAGGTCTTCTGGAGTGACTTCTTGCCGTAGTTGTTGCCGTAGAGGATCTCGCCGGCCAGGGCGGACTTGGTGGCGGTTCCGGCTGCTTCCTGCTCCATGTAGTTCCAGTCGTACACGTCGGGTACGAAGACGAACGGGAAGCCGGAGCGCTGGGCGTGCTTACGGCCGACGCGGGCGAACTGGTACCAGTCGGTGGAGTCGAACCAGGCGGAACGGATGGTGCCCACCCCGAGACCGGCGTTGGCCCGCGGGTAGTAGGTGCTGTACATCTCATCGGCGTTGACCGACGGGAGGATGGCGGCGAAGTTCTCCCGCTTGGGGGTGACCGCCATGCCGCCGTTGACCAGCGAGCCGCCGCCGACGCCGCGGCCCTGGTAGACGGTGATGCCGCTGAAGTCCTCGGCGTCCAGGACCCCGGTGTAGCGGGAGATGTCCCGGTCGATCGGGAAGCCGAGGAAGTAGTTGAGGGGCGCCTTGGTCCTGGTACGCAACCAGAAGGAGCGGTTGTCCGGGGAGAGCGTGCTGCAGAAGATCTTGCCGTCGGAGCCGGGGGTGTCCCAGGCCATACCCATCTCGATCATGTGTACGTCGACACCCGCCTGGGCGAGACGCAGTGCCGCCACGGAGCCGCCATATCCGGTGCCGATCACCAGGGCCTGGACATGGGCCCCGTTGCCGATCGGACCGGCCGCCGCCGGAGCCGCGGCCTGGGCCGCGGTGGGGCGGGCCGCGAGGGCCAGAGCGCCCACGCTTCCGGCGATGAAGCCACGACGCGAGACACCTCTGGAACCGGCCTCGCCCGGGGTGTTGTCACTCATCCGATGTTCCTTACTCTCGGTGGGATGAGAACAGGTTCTTGCTGCAGCTCGCGCCTGGAGAAAGCCTGGAGAAGATCTAGCGGGTCCGCCGCGTGGCGGGTGAACGGCCGCTGGGCAGCCGGCACACGGTGTCGAGGCCCAGTACGTGGTTGAGCCGCCCGAAGGCCAGCCAGGAGCCGATGCTCATGCTCAGCTCGACGATCTCGAGCTGGCTGTAGTGCGCGGTCATCCGGGTCCAGAACTCGTCGTCGAGGCCGTGGTGGTCCAGGGCATACCGCTCGGCGTACTCGGCGGCGAGCCGGGTGCGGTCGTCGAAGGCGTCGGTGGTGCGCCACTGGGTCACCGCGTCGGCGAACTCCTCCTCGACCTTCTGCCCGTCCCGCTCGGTACGCCAGTCCAGGCAGAAGGCGCACCCGTTGATCTGCGCGATCCGCAGCCGTGCCGCCTCGAACTCGCGGAGCCCGAGGGTCGTGTGGGCGTACACCGACAGGGAGAAGTGCGAGGCGGCGGTCCCGATGCCGGGCACCATCTCACCCCAGACGTACTCGATCGCGTCCTTTCCCTCGGGAATGTCGAGGTTCATGGTTGTTTCCTCCCGAGTTTGCCGATCGCGGGGCGCAGTGGGACGTCGAGCGCGTCGTAGAGCCCGGGTTCGGCCGCCACGAGCCAGTCGATGGCGCCGACCAGCCGGCCGACCGCGGTGGCGTTCCCGCCCGCGGCCCGGTTGCCGCCCTCGTCGGTGGCCTCGATGGTGACCTCGATGCGCGGGCGGCCCTCGATGATCACCCGGTGCGCCGCGTGGCCGTCGGGCGGCGTCGGCCAGTCCGGGGCGCAGGACGGGTGGATGCGGGTGACGTGCTCGATGACGATGCGCGGCTCGCCCTCGACGATGCCCTGCACCTCGAAGCGCACCGCGCCCTGGGTGCCGGCGTCGAACTCGCCCATCGTCTCCGTACGAACCGTGGCGTCGAGCGGGCGCCGGTCGCGGCTCTCGCGGATCTCGTCGAGTTCGACGCCGAGGGCTCTGGCCATCAGCCGTACCTGTCCGCCCCACACCATGGTCGGGACCGTCGGCGCGATCATCGGCGGCTCGTAGTCCATCGGCTGGCCCATGCCGACCAGGTACCGGACCGAGTCGGGCTGGTCGTAGGTGGAGTAGTCGAAGATCTCCTGGCAGCGGATCACGTCGACTGTGCCGCCGAGTCCGCTGATCAACAGGGGCAGCACGTCGTTGCCCCAGCCCGGGTCGATGCCGGAGACGAACAGCGAGCCACCGCCGTCGGCGATGGCGGCCAGCACCGGCTCCCGCAGCTCAGGCGGGGCGTTGCGCTGGTCATAGAGCGCGTACAAGGAGGGGGTGACGACCACGGCGCCGGCGCGGAGCGCTCTGATGATGTCGGCGAGCGCCTCGTCGGGGCGGATGTCGCCGGAGGCCGCGTAGACGACGGCGCGGGGACCGGCGGCCAGCACCGCGTCGACGTCGTCGGTCGCCGCGACCCCCAGATCGTGGCCGAGCCGGGCGAGCGCGCCCGCGTCGCGGCCGACCTTTCCGGGATCGTGAACGAGTACGGCCGCGAGCTCCAGTGCCGGATGAGCTTCGACGGCACGGATGGCCGCACGGCCGACATTGCCGGTGCCCCAGACGATCGTGGACAGCATGAGCGGAGCGTAGCAAGCGCTTGGTTAGGTGCATAGGGCCATCGCGACACCGACCGCGCCCGGCACCACCCGGAGCCCCCTGCACAAAAAAGGCGGAATTCGTATTTTCCGGGGCAGCGAAGAGTTCGCCGATAACCCGTGGCATTCTTCCGTGCGTGCGCCGGAGCGCTGTTCACTGACCGTTCTCACCGGCGAAATGGGCGGCGGCGGCACCGCTGGAATCGTGCCCGTCAAATCAGTCGGATCCAGGTTCAGCGCACAGGAAGCGCTACGGCTTTCTCACCTGCGACAATCCCTATGACCGATGGACTCACGAAGACCCCGCCGAGCTGATCGGACTCCCGGCGAGGCCTTCGCTGTCAGCGCGAATCGCCGGTCTGACCTGCGACTTCGCCATCCGGGTGAACCATGATGACGATGCCCCCGTATCTGATGAAAAGCGGGCTTTCCCGCTCACGTCATCAATCCGGGAGGAGTTCCCGTATGGCGAATGCCTCGGGGAGCAAGCCATTCAGGCCCTGGCTGGGAGTTGTTTCCCTAGTCGGAGGTGTCGCCCTCGTTCTGGCGGGTGGCCCATTATCCGGGCAGTCGCGGAACATGGTGAACCTGTCCGCCGGCGCGGACGCGATCACCTGCCCGAACGTCGCCGACAAACTGCCGGACATTCCCGCCCAGGCCCAAGCTGAAATCGACCGCAACCTCAAACTCCTGCAAACCCAGATCGACGAAGCCAACAAGCGACTCGTCACCTCAGCAGGGGAAGGCGGCCCCAACTTCGTACAGAACGCCATCCTCGGCCCCCTGGCCGACAAACGAACAGCCACCATCAACCGCATGGCCACAGCCATCGGACGAGTGGCCGACCGGCCCACCGGGCTGGACGGCCTGGCCACCTGCAAGCTCGGCAACGGTGGCGGCGCGACCGCCCCCGCCACGCAGGCCCCGGAGGCCTCGGAGCCCCCCACGTCGCCGCCGTCCGACAACGCGACCACGCCCCCCGCCAACGGCGGAAACAAGATCACCTGCCCGGACGTGGCGGGCAAGCTGCCGGACATTCCCGCTCAGGCCCAAGCCGAAATCGACCGCAACCTCAAACTCCTGCAAACCCAGATCGACGAAGCCAACAAGCGACTCGTCACCTCAGCAGGGGAAGGCGGCCCCAACTTCGTACAGAACGCCATCCTCGGCCCCCTGGCCGACAAACGAACAGCCACCATCAACCGCATGGCCACAGCCATCGGACGAGTGGCCGACCGGCCCACCGGGCTGGACGGCCTGGCCACCTGCAAGCTCGGCAGCGGCGGCGGCGCGACCTCGAAGCCGAGCGCGAGCGCGAGCCCGAAGGCGGCGTCCGGGCCGACGGCCGACGACTTCGTCGACATCCAGTCGGTCTCCCCCGTGCAGCAGCCGCAGCGGGCCGCTTCCAGCGGCTCCTTCGTCTCCAGGTGCGGCACGCCCCAGGAGGGTCACGCCAACAGCGACAACATCATCACCGCTCCAGGTGTGGCCAAGGGGGGCCAGCAGCTGAACGACTACGTGGGCAATGTGTCCACTGACGCCTTCTCCACGAACGAGAGCCTGGCCGCCTCGGACACCACCTGCCGTATCCGCGCCGACAGGTCGACGTACTTCTGGCCGGTCCTGCGGGTAGGCGGGGCGGACGGCAGCGCCGGCACAGCCGTGCGGCCGTCTGTGGTGCAGTTGCAGTTCCGTGGCAACGCCATGTCGAGGGTCTCGGCGGCGCCTCAGTTCCTCAGGCTGATCACCGGCGACGCGCAGGCGGTGAGCGGCGGCAGGCCCAGTGACGCGGCGGCCAGTGACGCGCCCAGCGACACTGCCACCGATGTGCCCACGGATCTGCCCACCGATGTGCCCACCGACCTGCCCACTGACGTGCCTACCGACCTGCCCAGCGACACGGCCAGTGACGTGCCGAGCGACCTGCCCACTGACACGGCCAGTGCCACCGCCAGCGACACGGCCAGTGCCAGTGCCAGTGACGCGGCCAACGCCCGGCCCACGTGGAGCTGCACCGGCTTCGCCAACAGGCTGACCGACAAGTATCCGCTCTGCCCGTCCGGCAGCAACCTCATGCGTGTCTTCGACATGCCCAGCTGCTGGGACGGCCAGAACCTCGACAGCGCGGACCACCGTACCCACGTCGTCTTCCCCGACGAGAACGGAGCCTGCCCGGCCGACACCCAGGCGGTGCCGCAGCTGCGCGTCACGCTCGTCTACGACGACGTGCCCAACACCCAGCCCGACGGTACGAACGTCCCCTTCATGGTGGACAGCGCCCCCAGCGAAGGGAACAGCCCGAACACCGACCACGCGGGTGCCATCGCGCTGATGTCGAAGCAGCTCATGAACAACGTCGTGCGATGCATCAACAGCGGCAGGAGGTGCTGACAACCGGAAGGAACCGCTGACAGCCGGAAGGAGCTGTTCACAGCCGGAAGGAGGAACGCGCGAAAGGGCCACCCGAGGACTCCCTCGGGTGGCCCTTTCGCGATCAGCGTCCGCTGCTGACCGCGTGGTACTGCAGGTCCTGCACCACGGGAGCGGCCACCACGGTCCAGGGGGAGGTGACGCTGGCCGTCGTCGTCCCGGAACGGACCACGGAGACCTTGTTGGTGCCGTTGGCCAGCGGATAGAGCTGGGTCCGCAGGCCCGCCTCGGCCTGGTAGGTCTTGGCCGCGCCGCCGATGGTGGCGTTCACGGTCGCGGCGCCGGTGAGGAACGAAAGGATCTCGACGCTGTCCCTGGGCGTGCTGGTGCCCGAGCGGGGCGCCATCAGCTTCGTCTGGCCGCCCGTGGGCTTGGCCGCGGCTAGCTGGGTGCGGTGGGTCAGGTAGACCGTGTCTCGGACGATCGCCGGGGCCTTACCGGTCTTCAGCCATGTCAGGTAGTACGACGAGATGTCCAGATAGGACGAGTCGTTGTGCGGGGACGGGGTGAACTGGGTGCCTTCGGAGAAGTCGTTCCAGGTGGTGAGCTGGACCCAGTCCGCGCCGTTGCCGATGGAGCCCGCCCACGTGGTCCTGAGGTTCTGGGTGTTCAGGGCCTCGTCGTAGATGCTCTGGTTCGGGCGCTCGTCCTGGACGGAGACCGGCTGCATCCAGATCTTGCCGAGGTCGTGCGCCTTCTTGATGTTGCTCGCGATGCCCGACTGCCCGGCCGGGCTGCGGTTGCCCCAGTTGGAGAAGCCGTAGCTGATCGGGGCGAAGGCCGCGGCGTTGGCGGAGAAGTTCAGGAACGTCGGTACGAGGGCGACCTTGATGCCGTACTTGGTGTTCATGATGTCGATGAGGTCCGCCCACCAGGCAACGGTCTTGGCCTCGGCCTTGAACGGCGACACGACGACGCGGCCGTCGGCCAGGCGGTAGATCGACTTCGACGCGGCCAGCTCGGCGAGGGAGGCGGCGAGCGTCGCGGCGTCGGCCGTCAACGACGTCATGTCGGGCATCGGGACGATGGTGAAGCCGGTGTCGACCGTCTCGGCCGCCTTCACGAGCAGCTTGAGCCGGGTCCAGTTGGCGCTGGACAGCGAGAGCATGTCGACGGTGAAGCCGTCGATGCCCGCCGCTGCGGCCGTCTTGACCTCGCTCTCCATGTCCTGAAGCTGGTAGTCGCCGGACAGCACGGCACGCGGCTGCGGGCGGTCGCGCAGCAGCCCGCCGTAGACGGCGTGCTTGCCGCTCTCGCCGGCCGGGTTGAGGTAGTTCTTGGTGTAGTAGTCGACGCCGCTCTCCTTGTTGTCCAGAGAGACGGGGTACGGCGTGAAGTAGTGCGCGAACACCTTCTTGGCGGAGGCCCGCAGGGTGGCCTTCGCCGGCAGATCGAACGGCAGGGGTCCGGTGGCCGCGGCCGTGGCGGTCGACGTGGCCGTCCCGGCCACGGCCCCGGCTGCGGTCGTCTCCGTCACGGCTCCGGCGGTGGTCGTCTCCGTCACGGCTCCGGCGGTGGCGCCCGACATGGCCAGGAGCAGGACGCCGATTGATAAGGCGACGCCTCTTCCCGGCCTGACCTGCGAAATCATGCTCGTTACCCCCGACTGTCTCTCGGCTGTTCCACGAAGGAGCGGTCGGAGATCATCCTGGCAGGCGGGAGCACAAATAAAGCACAGGCCACAAGCCGACGGCGTGGGGCGCGAAGATCGACTCACCCACCGCCCCTAGTCCATAAATACCTTTAAGAGCGACACGCCGTTGATCAACAAGAAGCATTGATCGTTTACTTGTGATGCCCACAAAGGGGGCACAGTGTGATGAAACGCCCTTCGAAGTTCGCCGATGTTTCTGAGTGAACTTTCCGTCTAGACTAAGCGAGCGGCTGCATAATTTAGGGCTTCCCCTCATGCTGGGAGGCGAGCGTGACGACGCCCGTAACACTGAACGAGGCCCTCGCGGCGAGCACCGCGCCGATACGGCTGCTCCTGGTCACGCCGTCGCCTATCAACGATCCTGGGCGGCTTCACCCGGAAACCGAGCTTGCGCACGTCACTGCCGCGATGGAGGAAGCAGGGGCGGAAGTGGACATCCTCCGCCTAACCCCGCCGACCATCGGCAACCTTAGGCGCGCGCTGGCCAGCGATAAGTTCGACATTGTTCATGTGGCCGCTCATAGTGGTGGCGGAATCGAGTTCGAAGACAATGACGGCACCGCGATCTTGGTGGGCGAAGACGAATTCGCCGACGCGTTTCCCAATCGTCAACAGTGCCTGCTCGTCCTGAACGGATGCTCGACCGAGAGCCTCGCCGACCGGCTCGCGCTAGCCAATCGAAACCTGACCACCATCTCCGTGGCCGGCAGCATCAGCAGACTTGACGCCCTGCGCGCCATCGAGGAAATCTACGGACTCCTTTTCACCAGGACCCCGCTCAGCCAGGTGGTCAACAGCGCCTCGCAAGCCGTGCTTCGTCGTATGCCGCTGAGAAATACGCCAGATCCCATTCGAGTCCGCGGGCCACGAGAAAGCGCGCCCGCGTTCGACGTCATGCCGACCAGCGGACGCCCCAACTATTTCGCCTGCAATCCGCCGGCGAACGTGCCGACGCAGCACCGCGCGGTCGTCGATCGGGCCGACGAACTGCTCGCCCTCTATCACCGGCTGTTCGACGAAGACAGAGGAAGTCCTTACATAGGCCTGGTCGGAATCACCGGAAACGGAAAGACGACCATCGTCCAGACAATGGCCAATCGCTACGGTTGGCGATTTCGCGGTGGCATCGGTTACTTCTCGCTACGGGGCAGCTTCGCGGCATCCGATCTAGCCGAGGTATTGGGCTGGCCGAAAGGGGAGGGCACCATGCGGCCCGAAGAAGCCGCCATGCGACTCTCGCGCGGCCGCTTCCTCCTCATCTTCGATGACATCGATGAAGCGCCCGAATCCGTCCTCGCGGAGGTCATAGCCCTGCTGAGCTCCTGGGACACGAGCCTCGGCGGACGTGCCGTGCTCATTTCCTACACCCACCGCGCCGAACTGCAGAGCATCATCGGTGCGAATGTGATCACCGTGCGGGGATTGCCCCAGGACGCGTCCCGCGAGCTCATGGTCGCCCATCTGGGCGGGGCCGAGCGGGCGAGGAGGCTGGTGGGCGCGGATGAGCACGTGGCCGAAGCCTCTCGGCTGTGCTTCGGGCATCCGAAGACCATCGAGTGCACAGCGTCCCTTCTGCGGCTCGGGCAACGCTGGACGGAGATGCGGGGCGATCTCCTGCGGCTGAGCGGCGGCGGGCCGCTCGCGGTCAACAGCGAGATGCTCGGCAGGGTGATCACTGTTCTGGAGGAGCGCACTCCCGCGGTGCGAGACCTGCTCGACGCCTGGGCCGTCTTCGAGGACGGAGCCGAAGAATCAGCGTGGCGGCATGTGGCGATGGGCGGCCGTGATCTCACCGCCGCGACGAGATCCCGGCTCGACGCGGCGCTCAACGAGCTGCATGGCGCCGCGTTGATCGACCGCCACGACCAGCCGGGAGGCGGCACGCGCTGCGTCATGCATTCGCTCCTTGTCGCCCATCTGCGACGCCGGCACGCGGGGCTGTCCCAGGAAAAGATGAGCGACCTCATAAGGCTGCAGCTTGCCCAGCAGATGGAACTGGCGAGTGAGGGCGACTATCCCGCCGACGAGTCGGGCAACATCCGCAGAGCGCTGCGCGTCGCCGAAGATCTGGGGCTTTGGCGAGACATCCTGAGCTACTGCGAAGCGGTGGTGGGCCACCGGGACCTCCCGTTGGTCCGCAGAGGGCCGTGGCCCTTGGCGCTTGACCTGCTGGACGCCGCCATCCGGGCCGCGTCCCGGTCCGGCGATCACATACGGCAGGCGGCTTTCCTCATCGTCCGCGGATTGGTGGAATATCGCCTGGCCGCTTTCACGAACGCGGAAGACGCTTACGGACAGGCCGCGTCCTTGGCGATGGAGGCGGACGCCCGCGGCCTATGGCTGCAGGCACTTCGCGGGGTGGGCCAGGTGCATTACCGGATGGGCGATTTCGATCAGGCGGAAACCGTCTATCGGGAGGCGCGTCAGCTGACCGACGACGAAGAGGCGATCTCTGACATCGATCATCAGATCGCCAAGATTCTTTATCGCAAGGACCGTCTGGATGAGGCGCTGGAGCTGCTGACCCGCGTATACGAGAGCCGGCGACGCGCCGGCCGTGACGGAGACCTGGCCAAAACCATCCATGAGCGGGCGCGAATAGAACACGCCGCGCGCCGGACCGAGTCCGCCCGAACCCTGTACGAGGAGGCGCTGCTCTTGGAGCAGTTGGTCGGAGATCCCGTAATGGAACAGGCGACACTGTTCCAAATGGCCAAACTCGCTCTCGAGACCGGTCGAACAGCCGACGCGGAACGGCTGTTCACGGAGAGCCGGCAGATCTCCGAGACGCTCGGGGATCAGGTGTGGCTGGTACACGCCCAATTCGGCCAAGCGCTCCTCGACTGGGCCAACAGCGCGCCGGAAAGCGCACGGGACAACGCGCGGAGCGCCCTGACGGAGAGCCGTGTCCTGCGGATCGGACTTACCACGGAGATCCAGACGTGGCTGGAAACTCACGAAGGAACGGAAAACAATGCCTGATATGACAGGGGCGGTCGCCGCCAAGTGGCAGAAGGCGGAGCGTTACGCCCGGGAGCAGGACAGGTTCTGCCTTGACTCGCTGCAGGTCACCATGCGATCCGAGCACGATGAGCGGCATATCAGCTTCGAGGCCGGCTCCTGGTCGTGCACGTGCGACTTCTTCGCCCTGCATGCCACCTGCAGCCACGTCATGGCCCTGAACTTGATATTGCGGAAACAGGCCGGTCTACAAGTGCCCGACAATCTGGAGTAGAGGCATGCCAAGAGCGATCGTCAGACTCGCTGAGCGCCCGCTCACCACAAAATTCGGCAGCTGGCGGGAAATTCTCTACTACGACGGGACGGCGGAGAGCATCGCCCTGGTCCACGGCGAGGTGAGCGGCCAGGAGGAAGTGCCGTGCCGGGTTCACTCGGCCTGCATTTCCGCTCATGTCTTCAACAGCATCGAATGCGACTGCCGCGAGCAGATGGCCGCCTCGCAGGCGACGATCCAGGAGCACGGGAGGGGGGTCGTGATCTGGCTTGACCAGGAGGGACGAGCCAATGGACATTTCGCGCTGATGCTGGCCACGCAGCTGTCCGCCGAGGAGGGCATCCCCCAGACCGAGGCGTACAGGAGGCTGGGCTACGGCGACGACCAGCGGCACTACGAGCAGGCGACCGCCATTCTGTACGACCTGCGGGTGACGTCCGTCCGCCTGCTGACCAATAGTCCGGCCAAAGCCGGTGCCATTGCTGGAGACGGGATAAAAGTAGCGAACCTACTGCCGGTGGCGGTCGATCTCGAACGCCACCCGCAGCTACGTGATTACTATCGGGATAAAATCAATCACGGCCACATTCTCGACATGCCCACGGGAACAGAGCGGTGAACGACCCGCCTCGAGTGCTCGTCATGGGCGACCTGTGTCTGGATACCGTCGTGGAGACCTGGCTGCCGAAAACCTGGTCCCGCGTCGCCGGCTCTGGCGAGCTCCTGGTGCGCGCGCCCATAGCCGACCAGGTGGGTGGCACGGCTTACCAGTTCGCCAGACGGGCCGTACAGTTCGGGCTTTCGCCTACGGTCGTCGGCTCAGTAGGCGAGGATGCCGCCGGCGAGATCATCGGCGATGTGCTGGCCGCAGCCCCGTTCGAGTGCCGGGTTCAGCGCAGTGCCACGGCGCCCACGGCTCGTACCCTCGTGGCCTACGACGCGTCCGGTGCGCGCCACATGTTCACGTCCTCTATCAGTGCCAATGACGCCTTGGCGAGCGACTTCGTGCGTGCCGGCGAATTCGGGCCATGGGATCTCATCTGGATCTCGGGGCTCTGCCTGCGTTCCCGCTCCGTACCACGGTTCGCGGCGGTCGTCGCGGCTGCCGCCGAGGCCAGACGGAGTGGCGCCCTCGTGGTGCTCGACGTGGTGCCGCACGACTTCTATCGGCTGTTCGATGCCCTGACCGAGGTCGCGGAGATTCTGGGCGGCCTGGACGGCCTGGTCACCGAGGCCAACACCGCGCGACGCATGCTGGGGCTGGGGCGTCAGGGCGAGAAGCAGACAGTGACGATGCTGTCTGACACGGCCGACGCGCTGCTGAAGGTGACGCCCTTGGCCGTCGTCCGCCTCCGCGACGGCTCGAGGTATCACCAGTTGGCGGTCTCTCGCTCCAAGCTCCACGCTTCTTACTCCTATCCCGTCCCCGATGGGGCGGCGCTCCTGGGCTATGGCGACTTGCTGGCGGCAGAGGCTCTGCGTGACTACCTCGAACACAGCTCGGCGGGAGGTCGCGAATGACCCGGCTGCATGCGGTGCTCATCGGCGTGAACAAGTACGCCGACATGACGATCCCCGACCTGTCATACGCGCGAGCGGATGCGCTCGCCCTCGCCGGATTGTTCGGGCAGGCGTTATACGCGGACAGCGTGCGGGTGCATCCACTCATCGACGGTCAGGCAACCCGGTCGGGCATCATGGATCTCATCGGGGTGCGGCTGGCGCGGAGCGTCGATCGCGGCGACGCGGTGCTGATCTACTTCGCCGGGCATGGCTCCCCCGAAATTCATCCCGGGCTCGATAAAGTGTCACGCTTCCTGGTCTGTCATGACACCCAGCGGCAGTCATTGCTTTCGAGCGCCATCGAGGTGCATACAGATCTGGCCCGGCTGGCGAGTCGACTCAACGCGCGCCTCGTGGTGTTCATCCTCGATGCCTGTTTTTCCGGCTACTCCGACGGGCGCGGGATCACCGGGCCCCTGTTGGCGGAGCAGCGCCGAACTCACCGACCGCGAATCCGGCTGGAGAGCCTGCCGCTCGGTTCAGGAACGATCTTCCTGTCGGCCTGCGCCGACGACGAGGTCGCTCGGGAAGACGGCGCTCTCGGACATGGCGTGTTCTCCTACTACCTGCTCCAGCAGCTACGCAGGCCCGGGACCACGAACGTCATCGGTCTGGCCAGCCTGTACGACCTGGTTTTCCATCAAGTGCGTGACCACAGCAGCGGCCGCCAGAACCCGGTTCTCTGGGGCGACCTCAAGGGCGCCGGCCTGCCGCGGCTACTCATTCCGGGGAGCGATCATGGGTAGGGCACTGCTCTTCACCGGCGTCAAAAAGGTCGGCAAGACGACGGCCTTGAGAAACGTCGTGACCAGACTGGCGCCCAAGAGCGTCGAAGGTTTCTTCGCCACCGAGCGGCGAATAGACGGCAAGCGCGTGGGCTTCGAGATCGAGATGCTGGACGGCCGCTCGGGCCGGCTCGCGTCGATTGATTCGGACAGCGATATGCGTGTGGGACGGCTGCTCAGCCATGGACGTCTCAAGTATGGCGTGGACCTCGAATTCCTGGACGGTGTCGCCGTGCCCGCCCTGCGCGCCTCCCTGTCCAGTAATCCAGGGGGAATCGTGCTGGTGGACGAGATCGGCCCCATGCAGCTGTATTCCGCGGCGTTTCGGCAGGTCGTACTCGACATGCTCGAAAGCCCGTGCCTCATCCTGGGCACTGTCATGTCCCCCGCCGAGCCGTGGGTCGATGTCCTGAAGGAACATGAGGCAGTGGAGATATTCCAGCTCACGCCGCAGAACAGAGACACGGTGACAGAGATGATGTGCCTGTATCTGGAGAAGCGGGTCCTGACCATGAGCGCTTCGTACGGCATGCCCCCACCTCCATCAGCAGCCTGACTGCGCGTCGAGCTGCTCTGACCTGCATATTTTCCCGGAATCGTGGCAGGGAACAGATATGACGGCTGGACCAGGCGGCTACCCCGAGGACTCGCGGTACCTGCCGATCGGTGAGCACGGGTTGATCGGTGACCTGCGCACGGTCGCGCTCGTGGGCACCAACGGCACGATCGACTGGTACTGCTGCCCGAGCTTCGACGCCCCGAGCGTGTTCGCCTCGATCCTGGACGCCGACAAGGGCGGGTCGTTCGAGCTGTTCGCCGACACCCTGGCGAAGACCAAGCAGTTCTACTTCCCCGACACCAATGTCCTGATCACCCGCTTCTTCGCCGTCGACGGGGTGGGCGAGATCCAGGACTTCATGCCGATCGAGGAAGACTCCGACGAGGTGGACCGGCACCGGGTGATCCGCCGGGTGGCCTGCGTCCGTGGCGCCCTCCCGTTCCGCGCCCGGGTGGCTCCCCGGTTCGACTACGCCAGGGCACCCCACACGGTCCACCAACAGGGGTCCCGGACGACGTTCGAGTCGGAGTCCCTGTCCCTCGCGCTGTCGGCCAGCGTGCCCATCGAAACCGACGGACGGGACGCCTGGGCGAGCTTCGAGCTCAAGGAGGGCGAACACGCCGTATTCGCCCTCGACCGGATCGGCGACGGGATCACCCCACGGCCCTGCCCGATCGCGGAGGCGGAGGAGCAGTTCGCCTCCACCGTACGATTCTGGCGGAAGTGGCTGTCCGCCTCCCGCTATCGCGGCAGGTGGCGTGAGGTCGTCCACCGTTCGGCCCTCACGCTGAAGCTGCTCACCTACGCGCCGACCGGCGGGATCGTCGCCGCACCCACGACCAGCCTGCCCGAGCAGGTCAAGGGCGGACGTAACTGGGACTACCGCTACGTATGGGTACGCGACGCCGCGTTCTGCGTGTACGCGCTGCTCAGGCTCGGCTTCACCGAGGAGGCCGAAGCCTTCATGGGCTTCCTGTCCACGCACGTCCCGCTCACCGGCGTCAGCAGTACGGGCCCGCTGCAGATCATGTACGGCATCGACGGCCGCAGCGAGCTGCCCGAATCCGAGCTGAACCACCTGGAGGGCTACCGGGGGTCCGCGCCGGTACGCGTGGGCAACGCCGCCGTCAACCAACTCCAGCTGGACATCTATGGGGCCCTCCTCGACTCCATCTACCTCTACAACAAATGGGGCAACCCCATCTCCAGCGACCGCTGGGAGCAGGTCTGCACGCTAATAGACTGGGTCTGCGAGAACTGGGACCAGCCCGACGAAGGCATCTGGGAGACCCGCGGCGGGCGCAAGGACTTCGTCTACTCACGGCTGATGTGCTGGGTGGCCATCGAACGCGCCATGCGCATGGCCGCGCATCGGGGGCTCCCCGCCGACATACCGCGCTGGCGGCGGGCCCGCGACACGATCTACCACCAGATCATGAAACACGGCTGGTCGGCCTCGCTGCAGGCGTTCGTCCAGCACTTCGACGACGACGTCCTGGACGCGTCCATCCTGATGATGCCGCTGGCCAAGTTCGTCTCCCCCACCGACCCCAAGTGGCTGTCCACCCTCGACGCCCTCGGCAGCGGGCTGGTCTCCGACTCGCTGGTCTATCGCTACGACCCCGAGGCCAGCCCGGACGGGCTGGAGGGGCCGGAGGGCACGTTCTCGATCTGCTCGTTCTGGTACGTCGAAGCCCTGGCCCGCGCCGGCCGCGTCGACGAAGCCCGCCTGGCCTTCGAGAAGATGCTCACCTACGCCAACCACCTGGGGCTGTACGCGGAAGAGATCGGGCACACCGGCGAGCAACTCGGCAACTTCCCGCAGGCCATCACCCACCTGGCCCTCATCAGCGCCGCCTTCAACCTCGACCACGCCCTCGGCTAGTTCCCCGGGGACCTGGGGAACGGCCAGAACGCGTGGTTAACCGTCGATGAACTCTGATGATCATTGACGGAGAGCCCTGAGGCCGCCTCCTAGGATCTTGGCTGCGCCACCAGAGGCGCTGACCGCACCATGCTGCTTGGAGACCCCCCGGATGAACGACGAGTCCTCGGATCCCCCGGACTTCCTTGACCGGTTCGCCGCCCTGCGGGAGACCGGCGTGGCGGCGAACGGCCTCGTCAAGGCGGAGGTCGACGGCACCAGCGACCTGGTCGGGCTCGTGATCGACCCGAGGGCGATGCGGCTCTCCTCGTACGAGCTGGCCGCCGCGATCAGGGTGGCGTTCAGCCAGGCGCGAGCCGCCGCCCAGGAGCGCGCGGCGGCGGCCATCCCCGACGCGCTGAAGCAGGAGACGCCCGAGCTGAACGCCCTGCTTCAGGACATCAAGGCCGACGCCCACGGCAACATGAACGAGATCCTCTCCGTCGCCAACGAGCTGACCATGAGGCTGGACCGGCTGATGCGGCCGACCTGATGAGCACGCGACGTGAGCTACTAGCGGAACGATGGTGACACGAGTGGAAGACAGGAACGACGAGCTGCGGGTCGTCTTCGGCAGCCGGCTCGTCTCGGCGAGCCGGTTCGCGGACACCGCCGACCGGCTGGAGCAGTCCATGTGGGGCTCGCTCCACGGCGCCGGGCGCGCGGCGGCGGCCGACGGTCCCGACCGGCCCGGCGCCCAGTTCGACGCCGAGTTCTCAGGGCTGATCGACCTGGTGCGGGGCGCGTACGGCGGCACCGCCGAACGTCTGCGTGGCATCGCGTCGAAGCACGCCCTGTCGGAGGCGAACCTCACCCAGGCCGAGCAGGCCAGCGCCGCGGCCGCGGGCCGGACGACCACCCCGATCGAGGCGCTGTGACCTGGGAACTGCCGCCCGCCCTGCGTGCGGTGCACGGCTTCGTCGCGGCCGACGCTCCCTGGCCGCGATCCGATGAGATGTCGCGCCTCCAGGGGGCCGGCTCATGGATGGACCTCGCCTCCGCCGCCAAGGATGGCAAGGCTCAGGCCGATCCCGCCGCCGCGCACGTACGGGCGGCCGGTAACTACAGCGGCGACGTCAACGTCTTCGAAAACGACTACAGCCTCGAATCGAAGCGGATGGACGATGGTTCCGTGGCCACCGCGCTGGTCGGCGCCGGAACCACCACCCTCGTGGTGTTCAAGACCGCGTGGAAGTACCTGCTCGTCATCACCCTCCTGGTGCTCCTGATCTCGCTCATCCGCGGGTTCCAGCTCGGTCCGGTGCTGGGGGCGCTGTTCGGCAGGCGGCGGATCATGGAGACGCGCAAGGCCCTCGCCCTGGCTCTCGGCCAGGTGGAGCGCAACATCGCCAGGGGCGCGATCACGTCTCTCCAGCTGGCGAGGCACCTGCTGGCTCGTCTCATGATCATCCCGGGGGTGCAGACGGCCCTGGTCGGAGCCAACACGCTGGCGCTCCACCCGTGGGACAACAACTCGCAGGCGCAGGAGGACACCGAGCGGGTCCTGAACGAGACCGCCGCCGGGCGGGAGGCGCTGGCCTACGCCAGGGAGCACGGCATCACCACGCTGTACCAAAAGGGGGAGAACATCCACTGGTCCGACTACAACCGGCAGCTCAACGTCATCCGCATCGGCGGAGCCGAGACCGCCAGCTCCGAGGCGCTCGCGGGAGAGTTCGTGCGCCAGGTTCACCTGGCCAAGGACCGGTGGGGTAACAGCCCGGTCGGCACGGACTTCGCCGAGTACAGCGCCGCCCGGGACAAGCAGGAGCAGGCGGCCAACCAGGAGGCGTACAAGATGGGGAGTCAGCTGGGCCACGAGCAGGCGGCCCGCGAGACCTACCTCGACGGCGGATACGGCTCCAGCTACCAGCGCCAGCTGAGCGATCACGACAACGGGTTGGGGCAGGCGATCTTGGGGGGCCCGTTCAAGCTCTTCAACGACGGGCCCCTCGACTTCACCTGAGAGTCCCGGGCAGCTGACGACGGTGGGGCGGGCGGTGCGGCCCGCCCCCTCTTCGTCAGCGGGCGTGCAGGCGGAAGGGCAGGCGGACGGTGATGAACTCGTCGTTGTCCGGCTGCCCCGCCGTCCGTCCGGACGAGAACGGGAAGTTGTTGTCGTTGAGGATGCCGAGCGTACGGTCGTCGAGGATCACGACGTCCTCGATGGTCTGGAACGGGAAGCGGAAGGTCTCCCCGAACCCGCCCAGGCCCTGGGGATTGGCCAGGTCCAGCAGGTCGGCGGCGAGCGTCTTGTCCAGCGCCCCGTCGTGGTCGCGGTCGCGGGTGTCGGCCAGGTAGACGCGCTTGAGCTTGGCCGCGTCGCCCTGCTCGTTGTCCCGCTCGATGATGAGGAAGCGGTGCTCGTCCACCGCGATGGCGTCGCCGATCGCGTTGGACGGGCTGTCCAGCTTGTACGTCCAGCGCTTGCCGGTGTACGCCCGCTTACGCACGTCGAACTGGTTCAGCCGCAGCGTGCCCGCCGGGTCTCCGCTGACCGTGCCCTCCAGCAGCGGGTAGAGCCAGCGGCCGTCGGCGGAGCGGGCCATGCCCTCGAAGCCCTTGCTGCCGGCCAGATTCGGCGTCGCCCCGTTGAGGGTCGGGTTCTCCGGCGCCTTGACGCCGGGCAGCTCGATCGGCGCCTCCAGCAGCGTGCCGGTGGCGGAGAAGTGCAGCAGGAACGGGCCGAACTCGTCGCCGATCCAGTACGTGCCGTCCGCCGCCCGGACGATCGACTCCACGTCGAAGTCGGCGCCGGTGAGCACCCGGTCCGCCCTGGTCAGCGGCCAAGAGACCCGGCCGCGCGGGTCCGACAGGTTGAACCCGCCCAGCACCTGTACGGTGCCCGCCTTGAAGTCCGGCCTGATCCGGTGCACGCGCAGCAGGAAGTCGGCGCTGTTGTTCTTGCCGCCGTACCCGTTGTCGGACAGCACGTCGAAGCTGCCGTCGCCGCGCCGGACGATGCCGCTGAACCCCTGGACCGGCTGGCCGGCGAAGGGCGGGGTGACGCCGTTGATCGGGGTGGTGCCGATCTGGGAGCCGGAGGGCTCGCTGCCGGGCACGAAGGTCTGCGCCGGGAGCGCGGCGAACCCGGTCAGCGTGGCGCGGCCCGTGCCGGCCCGCCCGTCGTCCGCGGCGGCGTAGGTCGTGGGGGCGAGGCTCACGGCCAGCAGGGCCGCGCCCACCGCGAGGGAGATGCGTTTCATGACCGGCACGCTAGGAGCGTCACATGACGTGGTTCCAAACGCAGTGCGTACGAATCATTCACTTTCCGGCGATCAAGACGATCAATCGGGGTGCCGGTTCTTCCTCGAGCGTTCACCATAAGGACGGAGTGCGGGGTGCCACCCTTTCCCGCGACGCAATTGGGTCGGCCCTGCAGACGTCAACGTTGGAGGCGATGTCCCATGTCCGCACCTGTCTCTCGCCGTTCCTTCCTCGGCCGCAGCGCCGCCGGTGGCCTCGGCATAGTGTTCGCCGGCAGCATCGAGGCGATCGCCGGGCCCGCCGCGTTCGCGGCCACGCGGCCCCCGCTCGGCTACGGCCCGCTGGTCGCCGATCCGGCCGGGGTGCTGGCCCTGCCCGCCGGGTTCTCCTACCGGATCGTCGCGGAGGCGGGGGTGACGCTGCTGGAGAGCGGCGAGCCGACGCCGAGCGACGCGGACGGGACGGCGAGCTTCACCCGTGGCAAGAGCGCCGGGCTCGAGAGTGAGGGGGCGGACGCCGAGCTCGGGCGTGGCAAGGGCGGCGCCACACTGGTCAACAACCACGAGATCGGCGGCAGCGAGCCGTACCGGGTGCCTGCCCTGCCCGGCCTCACCTATGACCCGGGCGCGGGTGGTGGCACCACCAACATCGACGTGGACGCGCACGGCGTACGGATCCGCGAATATGTCAGCCTGGCCGGCACGCACAACAACTGCGCGGGCGGCAAGACCCCGTGGAACACCTGGCTGACCTGCGAGGAGACCGAGCAGCGGGCCGGCGGCGCCTTCCAGAAGGACCACGGGTACGTCTTCGAGGTCGACCCGTTCGACCGGAAGGCCAACCAGGACCCGGTGCCGCTGAAGTTCCTCGGCCGTTACTCGCACGAGGCCGTCGCCGTCGACCCGAAGACGTCGGCGATCTACCTGACCGAGGACGCCTCCGGCCCGAGCGGGCTCTACTACCGCTGGACGCCGCCGAAGAGGTTCCACGGCGGCAAGGGCACGCTGCGGGAGCTGGCCCTCTCCGACGGCGGTGCGACCGCGGGCAAGCTGGAGGCGTTGAGCTGCTATCGCGACGGCACGCACGTCGCCGACCTGTCGGAGGCCACCTCCCCCGGCACCCGCTACCAGGTCCGGTGGGTGGAGGTGCCCGAACGCGACGCGCTCGTCCAGTCCGTACGCACCCAGCTGCCCAACGACCAGGTCACCCGCAGCCGCAAGCTGGAGGGCGCCTGGTGGGCGGACGGCGGCGCCTACTTCGTCGCGAGCTACGCCCGCCACACCGACGGCAGCGTCAACGAGCATGACGGCCAGGTGTGGTTCTACGACCCGCACCACCAGACGGTCACGCTGAAGACCATCTTCGGCGTCAACCCCGACCCCACCCAGGACACGAACTACGACGGGCCGGACAACATCACCGTCTCGCCGTACGGAGGAGTGATCCTCGCCGAGGACGGAGAGGGCATCCAGCACCTGGTGGGCGTCACCGCGCAGGGCAAGGCGTACCCGATGGCGCGTAACGACCTCAACGACAGCGAGTTCACCGGCCCCACCTTCAGCGCCGACGGCCGGATCCTGTTCGCCAACATCCAGACCCCCGGCCACGTCCTGGCGATCACCGGCCCGTGGCGCCGTCCGTCCAACACCGACTGAACCCTCTCGGTGCGGAGACCGGACTTCGTTATCCGGTCTCCGCTGGGAGTTCACGGCCGGTTCACCACGTGCGCCTAACGTCCGAGTTACGGCGAGACGATGGGGACAACGACATGGAGCACGTGACGTTCCTGGTCGTCGTGGTGATCATCACGGCGCTGGCCTTCGACTTCACCAACGGCTTTCACGACACGGCCAACGCGATGGCCACCTCCATCGCGACCGGCGCGCTACGGCCCAAGGTGGCGGTGGCGATCTCGGGCGTACTGAACATCGTGGGCGCCTTCCTGTCAGTGGAAGTCGCCAAGACGATCTCTGGCGGGATCGTGGACGACAAGCTGGTGACACCGCCGATGGTGTTCGCCGGGCTGATCGGCGCGATCCTCTGGAATCTGCTCACCTGGCTGTTCGGGCTGCCGTCCAGCTCCTCGCACGCGCTGTTCGGGGGCCTGATCGGCGCGGTCTGGGTCGGGGCCGGGATGCGCGGCGTCCATTTCGACACGGTGCTGCAGAAGATCCTCATCCCGGCGCTGGCCTCGCCGCTGATCGCCGGGTTCGTCGCCATGACCGCCACCTACCTGGCCTACACGATCACCGCCCGGGCCCGGCACGAGTCGGTGACCAGCACCTTCCGCTTCGGTCAGATCGCCTCCGCGTCGCTGGTATCGCTGGCCCATGGCACCAACGACGCGCAGAAGACCATGGGCGTCATCACCCTGACGCTGATCTCGACCGGCGCGCTCGCCTCCGGCTCCGCCCCGCCCATCTGGGTGATCGCCGCCGCCGGGCTGACCATCGGCCTGGGCACCTACCTGGGTGGCTGGCGCATCATCCGTACCATGGGCAAGGGCATCACCGAGATCGAGTCCCCGCAGGGCTTCGCCGCCGAGGCCAGCGCGACCACGGTCATCCTGGCCTCCTCCCACCTGGGCTTCGCGCTGTCCACCACGCAGGTGGTCTCCGGCGCCATCCTCGGCACCGGGCTGGGCCGGCGCCTGGCCCAGGTGCGCTGGGGCCTGGCCGGCCGGATGGCACTGGCCTGGCTGCTCACCCTGCCCGCGGCGGCAGCGGTGGGCGGAGTGGCCGCCGCCGTGGCCACCACCGGCACGCTCGGCGTCACCATCGCCGCCGTGGTCGCGATCGCCGTCTCAGCCGGCCTGTACGCGGCCAGCCGCCGCGAGCCCGTACACGCGGGCAACGTCAACGAACTACCCGCCCAGCCGCAGCGGGTCGCCGCCTGAAACGAACTGCTCGCCCTACCACGGCGGGTCGCCGCCTGAGGGGATCGTGATGGACATCAAATGGGCCGCTCTCGGCCAAGTCCTCGTCGTCAGTCTGGCCGTCAGCGTCGTCGTCGTGGTCGTCTTCTCCCTCGGCGTGCTGGCGATATCGGCCCGCCAGGTAGCCGAGGAGCGGCATGCCACGGGCACCGGCCCGCTGGCCGCCGCCGTCCTGTGCTTCGCCGCCTGCGCGGCGGTGGTCGGCTACGGCATCTACCTGATCGTCCCGCAGTTCCACTGACCTCCACCTGCGACCTGCGACCTGCGACACGGCGACCGCGCGGCTCCGAACGGCGACCGCGCGGCGTCTCCTTCCTGCACCTGAGGACCTCTGCACCCGAGGACCCCCGCACCCAAAGACCCCTGCACCCAAAGGACCCCTAGGCCCGAGGGCCTCTACGCCCGAGGGCGGGACCAGCGGACGAGGATGGACGCCGCGATCAGCGTGGTCATCAGCGCGTCGCCGACGTGCAGGACGTACAGCCCCACCGGATAGTGCTCGTGGATGACGGAGCCCGCGATCGCCAGTGCCTGGAACCCGCCCCACACCAGGAGGCCGAGCCGCAGCGCACCCGTCCAGGTGACGATCCGGAGCCACCTCATGAGCGTGGCCAGCACGAGCATCTCGATGACGTTCCTGCCGAACTGAGCGGCTATCTCCCACGCCTGGGGAGAGGTGGAAGCGACCCCGCCACTCAGCCTCATCCACACGCCGCCGAACACCGCGTAGTAGACGGCACTGGCGAACAGCGTCACCACAGCCGCGACGACGACCGCCCAGTAGTGGATCCTGACGATCTTCGTCTCAGACTGCTCCGCCTGCTGGATGGTCGGCTGGTTCATCTGCTGGTTCATCGCGATCTCCTGGTCCGCTCGCCTTGCCTTTGGTGGGGACGTCGAGGCCGATCGGCCCGTTTCGACATCGCCGGCGAGACAGACCAGGCGAGCGTACGGCCGCGGGTGGCGAGCGCGCGCTTATAGGCTGTGCCGTGTGTGGCAGGCCAGTGCTTTCGAAGAACGACTAGCGGCAGCACAGGCGCAAGGAGACCTTGCCCTCTGCCTGGGCCTGCTGCGGGCGGCGGACTTCGCGATGCCGATCAGCGAGGCCGCCGCCGCCGGCGACGAGCCCATGGCCTGGGCCACCCGGACCGACGACGAGCGTACGTGGCTGATCGTCTACACCTCGGCAGCCGCCCTCAGAGCGGCCACCGGCGTGGAGGAGCACCGGGTCGTGTCGATGGTGGAACTCGCCGCGGGCTGGCCGGACCTCCGCTGGGGGTTGGCGATCAACGCCGGGCTGGAGCTCGCGTTCTTCCTGGAGCCGGGTACGGTGGCCAGGCTCGCCGTGCCCACACTGGCCCAGGACCACGCGGTCGAACCGGGTGTCCCGATCGTGCAGAAACTGCTGGGGCCCGCGGAGATCCAGGCGCTGCTCGACGACGGCGCGCCGCGGGTGTCCGGATACTGCCACCACGCCCTCGACGTGGCCCACATCGCGACGCCATCCGTGCTCGCCGAGGCGCTGTCGCGGGAGGACGCACTCACCGACCAAGGCGCCCTGAACATCCTGCGCTGGCCCGCGATCGGCGCCGATCTCTACCCGACGCCCTACGGCGGGGTGGACGAGGAGGGAATGCGGGCTGTCGCGGGCTGGGTGATCGAGGAGCCGCCCTTCGTCGGCATGGGACTGGTGCCGAGCGTAGATCAGACGATCAGGGAGTACAAGGTGACAGGAGTCGCGCTCCCGTACGGGGCGGAGATCGTGGAGTTGGGGATCGACGGGGTGACCCGTGGCCGCGCCGTCTTCGACGGGGACCTCGGACAGTGGCTCCTGCGGGCGGCGCAATGACGCGGTTTCTACGGCCTGACAGCGTGCTGACGCGGCCCTGCTACCGCTTGGCGGCGCTATGACGCGGTCCTTCTACCGCGCCCGCTGGGGTGGGGCCGACTACGAGGCCGCTCCGGAGTCGCGTGCCGACGGGGTGTGGCTGCGTCTGCGTGTCACCGCCCCGAGCGCCGGATTCGAGGAGGTCGCTCCCGGCATCTGGGTCAGGGCGGTGCCCGCCGCGGAGTGCGAGCGGGTGGACCTCGTCACCACGACCTGCGCGTGGAAGGGCGCGTCCTTCCTGGTCATCGCGGAGAAGGACGGCGAAGTCCTGCTGGAGTACGCCGGTGCGTCGGCGCCCGTGGCGATGGAGCTCGGGCTGGAGCGGGTGGAGCGGGGCGTGTACCGCCGCTGGGTCGCCCGTGACGAGGTGGCCGCGCTCCGCGAGCACGCCGCTGACCTCGGGAAACTCTAGTTTTTTACGAATTCACTATGAACAACGGTGAATAACGCCTATATGATCCGTTACTCCTAGGGCGGGTGTTACCTCTCTGTAATAAGGAGATAACGGCACGTGCAATCGACTGGAGAAGCGGACGCGTCTGGCATGCAGGCTTACGCCGATGAACTACGCCAGGCGTTTGTTCGATTACAGGACGACGGGCTTCGCCTTTTCGCGGAGGCGAAAGCCGTACAAGTGACGGAGAAATCCCCGGACGGCCTGGTCGCGGTAACGGTCGACGCGCGTGGTGATCTGATCCGGCTTGATCTTGACCCCCGGATTTACCGCCGCCCCGATGCGCGTTCTTTGGCCGATGTCATCACCGACACCACCCATCACGCGGCGGAGAAGATGCGGCAGCGCGTTGTGGAGATCTTCGAGCCGGTGATCCCCGCCGAGCAGATGCGGGCGCACCTCGACGGCGACGTGGAGACCGTGCTGGCGCAGCTCGCGGACCAGATGGCGGGGAGGGAGCATGCCGGCTACTAGCCGCCAGACCCTGTATCTGGGGCCGTACATCGAGAGCGGCATCGCCCGATGGAACACCATGGCCCTCGACCTGGAGCAGGCGTGGCCGGAGGTGTCCGCGGAGCTGACGGCGCTCAACGCGGCCGCTCCCTGGGGGAACGGCGCGGAAGGGCGGATGTTCGCGCAGGCCTACCTCAAGGACGACGGCCCCAGCAGGCTGGTCGAATCCGGGACCGCGCTGGTCGGCGAGATCGTCGACGCCGGGCCGCTGCTACGCGAGACCATCGCCAACTCCCGTTCCACGGACAGCGCGATCGCGGAGGATCTCGCCTCCGGTGGCCGAATCAGAAGGGAAGTGTGACGGTCCAGCGTGGCGGGTCGCGGTGACGTCAATTCACAGACGCCAGATGGGCTGCCATCGGACAGGTTCGGGGGGATCTCGGCCAGCGATGTGCGTCCGGTGTGGGAGACGGAGAAGCTGCCGGACTGGGTGGTCTACTGGCTGATCCCGATGCTCATGTCGGGGCAGGCGTGGCCCGAGGCCAGCGAGAGCGGTCTGTGGCGACTGCGGGAAGCGCACCGGCGGGCCGTGGACACCTATGTGGCCACGTTCGAGCCGACCGGCACGGCGGTTCGGACCATCGCCGCGGAGTGGGAGTCTCCCGCCAAACCCGTCACGTTCACCCGCGTGGAGCGGATGTACGACGAGCAGAACGGTGCGCTGGCCAAGATGGCCGCCCACCATCAGTACGCCCAGCAGGCGGACGCCTTCGCGCTGGAGACCCAATACTCCAAGATCTCGATCAACGTGGCCTTCTGGGTGGCCGTCATCGCGATCGCCGTCGCGTTGCTCGTCTCGTTCTTCTCGGCCGGTGCGACGGCGCCGCTGGTGGGTCCCGCTGCGGCAAGCCTGCGGCTGGCCATCAGGAACATCCTCACCCGCCTGGGGATCGCGGCGGCCCGCCCGGCCGGGGTTACGGCGGCGGGCAGGCTGGCCGGCCTCGCGGGCGGCACACTGGGCGGCCGGCTGATGTCGGCCGCGCTGACGCACGAACTGATCGAGGAGATCGGTGAAGAGGTCTTCATCGACGCCTTCACCCAGTACAAGCAGATCCAGATGGGCACCCGGCTGAGCTGGGACTGGGACAAGACCATGGCCGCGGCGGTGGGCGCCGGTGTGGGCGCCGTCGCCGGCACCAAGCTCGGCGCTCCGGTGTCCAGGCTCACCAGCGCCGTCCCGGGGATCAGCCACCTGAACCGGACGGCGGGAGACCTGCCCGGGTGGGGCAACGCCTTCCGGCGATTCCCCGGCCGGGCGTTGAACACGGGCCTGAACAACGTGGTGGCCTCGCCCGCGGGCAGTTTCGTGGCCAACGGGCTGGTGTACGGACAGTGGGAGCCGCCGACCGCGGACTCCCTCGTCGGCGGGTTCATGGGCGGCGCGGGCCGAACGAACACGATCAGCCCGTTCAATCCCAGCGTGGCCGGGGCGGTGCTGCACCCCATGAGCGCTCTGAACTCCGCCATGGACACCGCGGCGGCCACCGACCTGGCGCGGACCACTGACCTGGCACAGGCCGACACGGACGCCCGGCCCAACACGGGCCCTGATACAGGTGCCCGGCCCGGCACGGACACACGGCCCGGCACGGACACACGGCCCGGCACGGACACACGGCCCGGCACGGACGCGCGGCCCGGCACGGACGCGCGGCCCGGCACGGACGCGCGGCCCGCTGGTGGTCCGCAGGCTCCGCCGAACGGAACGGGGTCCTACGGCGGGCCGGTCTCCGAGACGGCACAACCCACCGCCGACTCGGCGGTCCAGTCGGATCCGCAGGCCGCCGACCCGAGCCGATCGGGCCCGCAGGCGGCGAGCGGCCAGGAACCCTCGGTCAGCGGTCAGGGCGTCGCGGACACGGCCGGTCAACCCTCCAGCGAGACGACGGCGGCGACGACGGCGCTCGCCACCGACGGAGATCACCGGCCCGCGAGCATCGACGACCTCATCAACCGGGACTCCGCACCTCGTACAGACGACCCCATCGACCGGGCTACCGCACCACGTACAGACGACCCCAGCGGCCGAGCTACCGCACCCCATGCAGGCGGCATCGTCAACCGGGACACCGCACCCCGTACAGCCGTGGATCACGCGACCCGGACCCCGACCCTCAACATGGACCCACCCCCCAGGTCCGGCCAGACGCTCGCCAACGTCCACGACCCACGGAACGTTCCGCTGGCCGCCCAGTGGGAGCCCCTGCGCGGATCGGTCACCCCTGAGCCCATCACCGTCCCGCACACCTCGGGCGCGGCCCGAGTGGAGGCCCGCAGGTTGCTCGTCCCGTGGCGGGGCGGGTCGCACCCCGTCACGGAGTTCACCGTCCTGGTCCAGTATCGCGCCGACCCCCGGCTCACCCCCGAGGAGGTCGCCGACGCGCACGCCCGCCTGCTCGAAGGGATCGACCTCTACTACAACCACCAGCACCAACTGGCCGACGGATCGCTCCTCCACGTACGGATGGAGTTCGTGGCCGCGCCCGAAGACGCCCCGGACGGCACGGTCGTCCTGCTGCACCCCGGGACCGGCACCCGCGCCGCCGACTTCGCCGACCGCCAGAGCTGGCACGGCGAGGGTGAGGTGATCAGCACCCCGCTGGACCAGCTACGGTCCTACCGCGACCGGCCCCCGATCCACTACCTGAGCTGGTACGCGGGGATGGAGCCGGTCGTGTTCGCGCACGAGACGCTGCATCTGCTCGGCATGCTCGACGAATACGTCTACCAGCCCGCCGAGGACCGGCGCGACCTGGCCGCGCCCAGCGTGCACGCCGACTCCAACCTGCTGGGTCAGGCCCAGCTGTTCTGGTCGGCCGGTCGGCCGGTGCTCGACCGGGACGGCCGTACGGTGGCCGAGACGGCGGGCCTCCGCGACCGGCACCTGGAGCACCTCTTCGCGCTCCTGCCGGAGAGCGACCAGCGGCCCAAGGTGCCGCTCACCCGGCCCGCGCCCGTCGCCCCGGCTGAGGAGTGGGCGCGGCCGGAGTTCGAGCCGGCCGGCCGTCTGCCGGGCAACGTTCTGAGGCTGGTCGAGGAGTTCCCGTCCGACGGGCGGCCGCTCGTGGAGCATCTCCGGCTCCTCGAGCGCATGGACGGCCTGTTCGCCGACGGGCGCCCGCTGACGAACGAGCACCTGGCGTACACGGACGCGCTGGTCCGGATGGCGCAGGACATCTACGGCACCGGGCCGGAGTACTCCTTCGCCATCGCCGAGCTCGCCGCCGTGAAGCACCTGTCCGAGCTGCTGCTCGGCGACTCCGTACCGCGGATCGACCTGCTGCGGACGGCGATCAACGCGTTACTGGGCCGGGACGCGACCACCCCGGTGACCGTCCAGCAGATCCACCTGTTGGTACGCCTCGCGGCGACCGCGTCGCCCCACCCCGGAGAGCCGGGCGCGGACACGCTGCGCCGGGCCATCCAGAGTTTCCGGCGCTCGATGCCGGGCGTCATCCAGCTCCGCCGCGCGGGAATCAGCCTGCCCACGACGGACCCCACCGCGAAGGCGCAAGCGGATCCCACCACGAAAGGGCAGGCGGACCACAGCACGGATTCCGCCACCGATCCCACCGACGGGCTCCGCTCCAGTCTCAGCCCCACCGGCGACCGGAACGCGGACAGCGATCCCCGCCAGTTCCTGAGGTTCTGGCGCGACCTGATGAATCAGGTGCGGGCCGAAGCTCACCGGCGCGGGACGTCAGCGCTCGACGAGCTGCAGCAGTTCGCGCTCCAGCGTGCGATCGGCCGTATCTTCGCCGCCAACCCCGACGACTGGATGCTCAAGGGCGGCCAGGCGATGCTCTCCAGGAATCCGGGCGGGCGGGCGAGTACCGACATCGACCTCGTCCGGATGTCGGGGGACCCGGATCCGGACGCGATGGCCGATGAGTATGAGGCCGCGCTCGCCCGCGATCACGGTGACCAGCTGAGGTTCGTCCGGGAGTCCAAGGTCTACATCCTGCACGGCAAGGCGGTCAGGATGGCGCACACGGTCTACTGCGGCGACATGGAGATCATGCGGCTCAGCGTGGACCTCGCCCCGCCGCGTACCCGTGCGGTGTGGAAGGAACCGGAGATCATCCCCTTCCCCCAGCAGATCCTCGCGACGGGGCACCCCGATGAGAGTCCGGGCCTGCGGGTCATCTCCTACCACGACACGCTGGCGCACAAGGTGTCGGGCATCTACACCCACGGCATCAGGACGCTGGAGACGCGCTGCCACGACTGCGTCGCCCGTGGCAAGGGGTTGTTCAGCTGCAAGGCGGGCGACCTGCCGTACCGGTGCCAGGACCTGGTCGACATCCTGATGATCATTTTGAACTCGTCGTGGGACGGCCCGGCCACGCACGCGATGCTGCACGCGGAGTTCGCCTGGCGGCTGGAGCAGGGCGAGAACCTGAAGGTGCCGCCGGCGTTCGAGATTCCCAGCCCGGACTGGTTCCGGAAGTTCGACCAGTACGCCAGGACGACGCCCGGTCTGCCGTACGCCGGGCTCACCGAGGCCATTCCGGTCGCGCGGGCGTTCCTCGATCCGCTGCTGCGGGAGGAGGCGCCGCCGCCCAGCCGCTGGGACCCCGACCTCCGCCGCTGGGTGGAGACGGACGACGTCACGGCCCCGGACGCCTCCGGTGACACGGTCGCGCCGGACGGCGCCGCGGACGTACGGCATCTGCAGGTGCCCAGCACCGCTCCGGCGTCGGCGGTGCACGCCGACCCGGACATGATCGCGACGTGGGACCGGCTGTCCGCGGGCGACCTCGACGCGGAACTGTCCCAGCTCAAGCAGCGCACCGACCTCTCCCCCGCCGAGAAGGTCGACTTCATCCGCAGCCGGATGATGTACGACAGCGGGTACGTCGAGCTGACCCGCGTCCCCGGCCCGGACAACCAGCACTTCAAGCACCTGCGCTTCTACGCCCACCAGCGCGGCGAGCTGTACAGCCACGCGGCCGCCCTGATGGCCGATCCGGACACCACGGTCGAGATCGCCTACGAACCGGACCGCGGCTTCAAGACCTTCCAGTGGGACGCCCACCAGTCCCACCGGGCCTACCTCGGCACCCTGCCGGACGGCATCACCCTGGACGAGGCCAACGCCGCCGTGCTGCACCAGATGATCAAGGGGCGCGCCGTCAACGACCCGGCGGCGCTAATCGACGCCCTCATCGAGCTGCACGCCAAGCCGCTCCGGGACGCCCTGGCCCTGCGGCAGAGGCTGATCGACGACTACGGCATAGCACCGCACCGGGTCCGGCTGGCGTTCGCCAACACGAGCCAGAAGAGCCACTACAGCGAGTCGCAGTGGATGCGGGCCCAGCTCTTCGCCCTCCAGGCGATCCAGGCCGACCCGGTTTCGGCGCGGCAGCGCATGGTGGACGCGATGCTGGGGCCGGAGGAGATGACGGCGGCTCGGCGCACGGCACGGGCCCAGGCGGTGGTCGACCGGCTCTCGCGGGCCAACGGGCAGGCCGGCCAGTACGCCCTGCTCTGGGTCCGTGACACCCGGGGCCAGCCGGTGGGCGGCCGGCACGGCCCGCACCTGGACACCCGGCCCGAGGTCCTGCGCCAGACGATCGAGGCGCTGCGCGCCCGCCATCCCGGACGGCGCGTCGTCCTCCTCGGCGACGACGTCTTCGCCGGCCGTCCGGAGCTGGAAGAGGCCTGGCGCCAGGAAGGGGCGCTGGACGGGGTCGACACCCGGACGCTGGTGGAGTTCTGGACGGCCGAGCGCAACGGCGGGCAGGCGCTGAGCTATGCCGAGCAGGGCCTGTTCTTCCATCGCCTGACCACCCAGAGCGACGTGGTCCAGATCGGGATGGAGAGCGGGGCGCTGGAGATCCCGGCCATGCTCGGTGTGCCCACCGTCTACTTCGAGGCCAGGGAGCACGACGGGAACAAGGGCAACCGCTGGCAGCTGTACTGGCAGGACTGGGCTTACGGCGACTTCGAGCCGGTCCTCGACGAGCAGGGCAATCCGCGTTTCGATCCGAGCGGGCGGCCGATCACGAGGTTCGTCACGACGGAGACGAGCCAGGCTCCGCTGCCGGCGATGCGGCGGCTGCTGTTCGGCCCCGACCTGCCCGACCCGGCCAACCGCCGGGGCCAGCCCGTCGCCGTCTACTACCCGGCCCGCGTCGCGGTCACGGTGGACCGGATCAACCGGCTCATCCGCGGCGGTGAGCTGGATCAGTGGCCGGAGCGGCTGGGCCGCAGCGCCACGCTCGACGGTGACCGCTGGACGTACTGGAGCGAGGAGGACTGGAAGCGAAGCGCGTACTACGCCGAGCAGCTGCGCCGATGGGTGCGCGTGGACGCCAGGACGCCCGAGGAGGCCGGTCGCAAGTGGCACGGCATCCGGCTCGCCCTGCTGGGCGTGCTGGAGCCGCAGTTCATCGTCGATCAGGAGTACGAGGGCGTGTCCCTAGCGCATCCGTACGCCGTGCTGCACCTGGAGCGCTCGCGCATCGACGTGGACGCCATCCGGATCTCCCGGGCGTACGGCCTGGATCCCGGCGAGCGTGCCGCCGCCGTCGCGCACGCGATCAAGTCCCTGCTCGACACGCCGGGCTTCGCCCGCCAGGCCCTTGACGACCTGCGGCTCTTCCAGCTCAACCGGTCAGAGGTCCGCGACCTGGGCGAGGCGGTCGGCCGGGTGACGGCGGCGCCGGTGCGGCCGTACGCCGACCGGCTCGACGTCCCCCTCGGCGACGGGCAGCCGACGCCCCGCCAGGTGCTCGACCGGTTCGACGCCACCAGGGCGGGGCTGCCGGAGGTGAGCGCGCGGAAGGCCGCCGCCTACATCGCGCGGAACACCGCCACGCGGCCGTGGCTGGCCGCCGCGGCCGGTCTGGACCCCGCCGTCCAGCGCGTGCTCGTCGCCATCGACCAAGGTCAGGGCCATCATCTCGCCCGGCACGGAGCGTTCGCCGCCGACGGGCGGCTCCACGGCCGCGTCGCCCGCCTCGAAGATCCGGCGCAGCGCGACGAGGAGCTGCGGGGGCGCGCCACGGACGCGTTCCGGCCGGGCGACCTGGAGCACCGCTGCCCGGACACGGCCACGGCCATCCACGATCCGGTGGCCTTCGCCGTCGCCTTCGCCCGCGCCCTTGAGCACCCGCTCATGCGCGGTGCTCTGGCGACCCCGTTCGACCCCGATCAGCGGCCCGGCCGGGTGTCCTTGCCGATCGGCGAGCTGCTCGGCCCCGACGGCCATCTGTACTGCGCCGGATTCCGGATCGTGCCGGTCGACGGCAGCCCGGAGGCCGCCGTCGCGAACCGGTTGATCTGGGTCAGGGCGCTGCGCGCCGGCGAGGTGCCGGGCGTGCCGGAGCCGCAGGCCGCGCCCATGGAGAGCTTCGACGGCGGCACCGTCGAGTTCTTCTTCCAGGTCAACCGGCAAAGGGACGGGTACGAGATCTCCACGATGTTCGCGGATCCGCCGCCGCCGGAGAGGTGAGTGAGCGCCAAGAGCGGCCGGTCCGCCAGGAGGTGGATGAGCGTCAGGAGCGGCCGATGATTTCGGCGGCTATGTCCCAGCTCAGCGCCTCATCCCCGCCCTCTGGGATCAGCCGCGCCACTGCGGGCCGCAGGTCCGCCACCCGGTCCGGGTGCGCCAGGGCGGCGTAGCCGCGCTGGTTACGGGCGGACAGCTCGGCCGGGTCGAGGTCGGGCAGGAAATACGCCATGAACTCCCGGCCGTCCGCCGGGAACTCGTGCCGCCCGGCCAGCGGCGCCAGGTCCGCGTGGATCCGGCGCAGGTCGACGAGATCCTTCCGTACGGCGTCCATGAGGACGCGGCGCAGCTCGCCGTGCTCGGCCCAGCCGGCGGCGAGATCGGCGATCGTACGGGCGGGGGTCGTCACCGGAATCCCCTCGACCACGCTCACCTCGTCCGGCTTCAAGGACGCGACATGCATCTTCGTCGCCCGGGGACCCTCGAACTCCTCCGGCACGGTGAACGTCACCAACGGGCTCGGCTCGGATCCCATCCCGTGCAGGCCGCAGGCCGACTCGTGCGACAGGACAGCGTCCTCATGGACGGACCGCGACCGCTCCCAGCGGAAACTCTCCGGCATGATCGCCAGCCAGGCGGCCATCGGATAGGCGTAACGCGGCCCCGTGGACGACCACGCGAGCTGGTAGACCGCCCAATCCAGCTCGACCAGCAACGCGGACTCGGCGAACCGGAGCAGCGCCGGCTTGTCGATCTCCAGCCGGCCGGCCTGCGCCTCCGTGATCAGTCCGCTCTGGCGCGCGGCGACGGCCGAAAGCGTGGCGAACTGCTCTTCCCACATCATTCCTCCACCAAAGATCCGCGTGACAAGGACAACCTAGCCGCCCTGGCCTCGGCGGCTGGTGATCACGGGCATACACGCAGGTCAGGAGTTTGAAGCCGGTGGAGCTGGCCATGCTGAGCGTAGGGCCGAAGGGGGACTCATGGCGGTGACGACACTGACGCAGGCGACAGTGACGAGTCTGTCGGATCAGGTGGCGGTCCCCTCCTACGACCGGTCGCGGCTCACGACCGGCATCGTGCACTTCGGGGTCGGCGGATTCCACCGCGCGCATCAGGCGATGTACCTCGACCGGCTGATGAACCAGGGCAAGGCGTTCGACTGGGCGATCTGCGGGGTCGGGGTGCTGCCCGGCGACGCGCGGATGCGCGAGGCGCTGACCGCGCAGGACGGCCTCTACACGCTCGTGCTGAAGCATCCTGACGGAACGCGCGAAGCCCGCGTCATCGGCTCGATCATCGACTATCTCTTCGCGCCCGACGATCCGGAGGCGGTCATCGAGAGGCTGGCCGACCCGGCCGTACGCGTCGTGTCCCTCACCGTCACCGAGGGGGGCTACAACATCCACCCCGTCACCGGTGAGTTCGACCCGGAGTCGCCGGCGATCCGCGCCGACCTGGCGCCCGGCGCGGTCCCGGCCACGGTGTTCGGCCTGGTCACCGAGGCGCTGCGGCGTCGGCGCGCTCGGGGCGTGACGCCGTTCACGGTCATGTCGTGCGACAACATCCAGGGGAACGGCGACGTGGCCCGCCGCACCTTCACGGCCTTCGCCCGGCTCGCCGACCCTGAGCTCGCCGCCTGGATGGAGCGCGAGGTCGCCTTCCCCAACTCCATGGTCGACCGCATCACCCCGGCCACCACCGACGAGGATCGCGAGGCCTTGGCCCGGCGGTTCGGGGTCCGGGACGAGTGGCCGGTCATCTGCGAGCCGTTCACGCAATGGGTGCTGGAGGAGCGCTTCCCCGGTGGCCGGCCGCCGTTCGAGGAGGTGGGGGTGCAGGTCGTCGCGGATGTCGAGCCGTACGAGCTGATGAAGCTGCGCCTGCTCAACGCCGGGCACCAGGCGCTGGCCTACTTCGGCTTCCTCAGCGGCTACCACTACGTTCACGAGGCCGCGGCCGACCCGGCGATCGCGGCGTTCCTGCTCGACTACATGGACATCGAGGCCACTCCCACGCTGCGGCCGGTGCCGGGCGTCGAGCTGGACGTCTACAAGCGGACCTTGATCGAGCGTTTCTCCAACTCCGAGGTACGCGACACGCTCGCGCGGCTGTGCGCCGAGACGTCGGACCGGATCCCGAAGTGGCTGCTTCCGGTCGTGCGCGAGCAACTGGCCAAGGGCGGCGCGGTGACGCGTTCGGCCGCCGTGGTGGCCAGCTGGGCGCGTTATGCCGAGGGCGTCGACGAATCGGGGGCGCCCATCGCGATCGTCGACCGGCTGAAGGACCGGTTGACGGCCATCGCGCGAACGCAACGCCAGGACCCTACGGCGTTCATCGCGAATCGGGAGCTCTTCGGTGATCTCGTCGATGACGAACGGTTCGTCCGGCCGTATCTGCGCGCGCTGGAGTCGCTGCGCGCCAAAGGCGCCCGCGCCACGGTTCGAGAGCTCGCGGAGCATCGCACCTGACAATTTTACTTAACTCATGAAAGCCAAAATATCCCCTTATTTCCGCGAAAATCTCACATATGAGTTTTCAAGCAATGTCGATAAGGGATAAACCTAGTCTCATCGCCCTTTTCTTAAGTTCAGGGGGTGAAGAGGCGGTGAACTATCCACCTCAACCTCAACCGAGCAGGCGCGACATTCTTCGTGGAGCCATGGCCGCCGGCGCAGCGGTGACTCTCGGCGGCGGGCTGAGCGCTTGTGGATCTCGCGGCGACGTGGCGCGAGCCAGCACGACCGACCAGTGGCGCCAGTTCCAGGGCGCCACCCTGAACTTCATCTCGGAGAACACCGCCCCCACCGCGGCCATCGCCGCCAACACCAAGCCGTTCACCGACCTGACCGGGATCAACGTCAACATCGTCACGCTGGAGCTGACCGCCCTGGTCCAGCGGGTCGCCCTGGACCTGGCCTCGGGCCGGGCCCAGTACCAGGTGATCTACGCCGACCCCTACCAGGTGCTCGCTCCGTACCAGCGCGGGCTGGTGGACCTGCGCACGCTGGAGGCGAACCCGAACCTGCCCCGCCTGCCCGGCGGCATCGGCGACTTCATCCCCGTCCAGATGGACGCCGCCGGCCGGTTCGTCGAGCCCGCGCCGTACTACGCCCTGCCCTATGACGCGCCGACGATGATCTGGCAGTACCGGCAGGACCTGTTCGCCAAATACCACGACCGCATGGCCCACGACCTCGGGTTCGACCCCACGCCGAGCGGAGAGCGGACCTGGGAGGAGTACTTCCGGATCGCCCAATGGTTCAACAAGAACGCCACCTCGGACGTCAAGTACGGCACCGGGCACCAGGCCAGGCAGCACGACTCCCTCATGAACGACTTCAGCAACGTGCTGTGGTCCTACGGCGGCGCCTACTTCGACCATGGCAAGGAAGTGGGCCGTCTGGGCTCGCGGGATCCGGGACCGTGCCGGCTCGACTCTGAGGCCGCCATCGCGGGCGCGGAGTTCTACAACCGGCTGCTGTCCATCGCCGACCCGGCCTCGAAGACGTGGGACTGGGACGGCGTCGGCGCCGCCTTCCGCGCGGGCCGGCTGGCGATGTGCCCGAACTGGCATGAGTTCGCGGCCAGCAACGAGCTGGTGCTGCCCGGCAAGGTCGGCTACTCGGTGCTGCCCAAGGGCCCGGTCGCCACGGCCAACATGTACGGCGGCACCGGGGTCGGGATCAGCGCGAACACGATGCCCAACGAGCGCGGCGCGGCCTGGCTGTTCCTCGTCTGGGCCACCTCCCCCGAGACGCAGCTGGCCAACCTCAAGAGCAAGGCCGGTGGCGGCACCCCCACGCGTACGTCCGTCTACGAGATGCCGGAAGTGCGCGCCGCCGAGAAGCGGCCGTCGTCGATGCCCAACATGCTCACGGCCGCGGCGGTACGGGAGGCCTGGACGCCCGAGCGGATCGGCCTGCGACCCAAGATCCCCATGTGGAACGAGTGCAACACCGCGATCTTCACCCAGCTGTCCACGATGCTCAGCGGGGCGGAGACACCGGCGAACGCGATGCGTTCGATCAAGTCCCGGGTGGACCAGATCGTGGCGCGAGGGTGGGTGGCCTAGATGGCACATGCGGCGGAGACCCCAGCGGCGGTGCGCGGCTCGGCCCAGCCGAAGAGCTCCGGCCGCAAGGAGCCGCGGGTCGGCTTCGAAGGCTGGATGATGGCCCCCGGCCTGCTGCTGCTGGCCGCGCTGTCGATCGTGCCGTTCATCGCGCTGATCGCGATGAGCTTCTCCCGCGTCCGGCTGCTGGGCGGGGTGAAGCTCGACCTGGTGGGCCTCAACAACTGGGCGCGCTTCTTCACCGACGCGGACATGTGGCTGTCCTGGCTGCGGACGATCATCTTCTTCGTGCTCACCGTGGGGCTGGAGATGGTCCTGGGGATCGGCATCGCCCTGTGCCTGTTCCGCGTGCTGCGCGGCCGTAACATCCTGCTCGGCCTGCTGTTGCTGCCGATGTTCGCGGCGCCGTCGATCGTCGGCCTGCTGGGGCGCTACCTCACCGACTCCACCTTCGGGCTCTACGCGTGGGTGCTGCGCGGGCTCGGGTACACCGGTGACATCCTCGGCGCCCCGGTCAGCGCCTTCGCCGCCGTCGTGCTCATGGACGTGTGGGAGTGGACCCCGCTGATCGCCCTGATCACCCTGGCCGGGCTGTCCAGCGTGCCGCAGTCGGTGCGGGAGGCCGCGGCCGTCGACGGCGCCCGGGGATGGATGACGCTGCGCTACATCCTCTTCCCGGCGATCTCCAATGTGCTGCTCGTCGCGCTGCTGATCCGCTCCATGGACGCCATCCGCTTCTTCGACATCATCTGGGTCACCACCAACGGCGGCCCCGCGGACGCGACGAAGATCGTGCCGGTCCGGCTGTACGAGACCGCGTTCCGCTTCTTCGACCTGGGCTACGCCGCCGCCATCGGCCTGGCGATGCTGGCCTTCTCGATCTTCATCGCCCGTACCTTCGTCCGGCTGCTGGACGTGAGGGGGTTGACCCGATGAGCACCTCGATGACACCGCCGTCGGCCATGCCTCCGCCGACCCTGCCCGGCGAGGCCACCCGGCCGCCGGTCACCGCCGCCCCGCGCGGCGAGGCCCAGTCGCCGCTGGAGGAGAGCAGCCGGCGTACGCGATGGCTGGTGACGCTGCTCATCGTGCTGGCGCTGCTCTGGACGCTGGTCCCGCTGATCTGGATGCTGATGTCGTCGTTCAAGAACGCCGAGGCCGTGACGGCGGCCACGCCGCAGTTCTTCTTCTCGCCGACGCTGGACAACTACCGCAACCTGTTCACCGGGGCCAACAACCTCGGGCCGTACATCGTGCACAGCGTGCTCGCCGCCGGGATCTCCGCGCTGCTCGCGGTCGGCCTGGGCGCGCTGGCCGGGTACGGCCTGGCGCGCACCCACATGCGCGGGAAGAAGCACCTGGCCTTCTGGATCATCTCCACCCGTATGGCGCCCATCGCGGCGGTCGTGGTGCCGCTGTTCCTCATCTTCCGCGGGCTCGGCCTGATCGACTCGATTCCCGGGCTGATCCTGGCCTACCTGACCTTCAACCTGCCCTTCGCCATCTGGCTGATGAGCGCGTTCTTCGCCGAGGTGCCCTCGTCGCTGGAGGAGTCGGCGCTGGTCGCGGGCTGCTCCCGCTGGCAGGCCTTCTGGATGGTCATCCTGCCGCTGACCAAGTCGGGGCTGGTCACCACGTTCATCCTGTGCCTGGTCTTCGCCTGGAACGACTACGCCTTCGCCGTGGTCTTCTCCGGGCCGAACTCCCAGACGCTGCCCATCGCCGCCTCCCAACTGGTCACGCAGACGGGCATCGACTGGGGGCAGCTCACCGCGATCGGCACGATCGTGGTCGTGCCGATGATGCTCGCCGGGCTCGCCGTGCGCCGCTGGCTGGTCACCGGACTCACCCTCGGCGCCATTACCGGGGAGTAGGTGAGGCTATGCGCGCGGCCGTACTGCACGGCATCGGCAAGATCCTGCTGGAGGAGCGCCCCCGGCCCGAGCCCGGTCCCCGGGAGGTGCTGGTACGGGTCGCGTCGGTCGGTACGTGCGGCTCGGACGTCCACTACTACGAACACGGCCGCATCGGCGACTTCGTGGTGGACTCGCCGCTGATCCTGGGCCACGAGCCGTCCGGCACCGTGGTCGTCAGCGGGCCGGGCGTCGGCCGTGAGCTTGTGGGGCGGCGCGTCTCGGTGGAGCCGGGCATGCCGGACTTCACCTGCCGCCAATGCCGGGCCGGCCGCTACAACCTCTGCCCGCGCATGCGGTTCTTCGGCACCCCGCCGATCGACGGCGCCTTCTGCGAGTACGTCGTCGTACGCGAGGAGTTCGCCTACCCCGTCCCCGACAGCCTGTCCGATGACGCCGCCGCGCTGATCGAGCCGCTGTCGGTGGGCGTGTGGGCCTGCCGGAAAGCCCGGGTCGAGCCGGGCACCCGCGTGCTGGTCACCGGCGCCGGCCCGGTGGGGCTGCTGTGCATGCAGACCGCCCTGGCCTTCGGCTCCACTGACGTCCTGGTCACCGATGTGAACCCCGTACGGCTCAGGGTGGCCCGCGACCTGGGCGCCGGCGAGACCCTCGACGTGCGCGAGACCTCCCTGTCCGACGTCGGGTTCGAGCCCGACGTGCTGCTCGAATGCTCGGGTCAGCCGGCCGCGATCGGGCCCGCCATCCGCGCTGTCGGCCGGGCCGGGCGGGTCGTCCTCGTCGGCATGGGCGGGGACGAGATCCCGCTGCCGCTGGCCCACGTACAGACCCGCGAGCTCGAGGTGACGGGCACGTTCCGCTACGCCGGCACCTGGCCGGCGGCCATCGCCCTGGCCGCCGCGGGCCGGGTCCAGCTGGACGCGCTGGTGACCGGCCATTACGGACTGGCCGAGGTCGAGCAGGCGCTCACCGCCGGCGCCCGTGACCCCGAGCTGGTCAAAGCCGTCGTCCGGCCGCAGGAGTGAGTTTTAGGGGAGATCATGTCCAGAGTTCTTTACGACGAGGCGACCAGGGTCTATCCCGGAACCGAGCGGCCAGCGGTCGACGCGCTCGACCTCGACATCCACGACGGTGAGTTCCTGGTCCTCGTCGGGCCGTCGGGGTGCGGGAAGTCCACCTCCTTGCGCATGCTCGCCGGGCTGGAACGGGTCGACGGCGGGCGCATCTCCATCGGCGACCGTGACGTCACCCACCTGGCGCCGCGTGACCGGGACATCGCGATGGTGTTCCAGAATTACGCGCTCTACCCGCACATGTCGGTGGCCGACAACATGGGCTTCGCGCTGCGGGTGATGAAGGCGCCCAAGGAGGAGATCGACCGCCGGGTACGGGAGGCCGCGGGCCTGCTGGACCTGACCGAGTTCCTCGACCGCAAGCCCAAGGCGCTCTCCGGCGGGCAGCGGCAACGCGTGGCCATGGGCCGGGCGATCGTCCGCGAGCCGAAGGTGTTCCTCATGGACGAGCCGCTGTCCAACCTGGACGCCAAGCTCCGGGTGCAGACCCGTACCCAGATCGCCGCCCTGCAGCGCAGGCTCGGCGTGACAACCGTCTACGTGACCCACGACCAGGTCGAGGCCATGACGATGGGCGACCGGGTCGCCGTACTCAAGGACGGGGTGCTCCAGCAGGTCGACACGCCGTTGCGGCTGTACCAGCATCCGGCCAACGTCTTCGTCGCCGGCTTCATCGGCTCGCCGTCGATGAACCTCGCCGAGTACCCGGTCGAGGGCGACGAGGCGATCCTCGACGACACGCGGGTGCGACTGAGCCGCCAGACGATCCAGGCGCTCAAGGAGGAGGGCGGCGACCGCGTCATCCTGGGCTTCCGGCCGGAGGGCGTGGAGGTGGTGGGCGAGGGCACGCCGGGCAGCTTCCCGGTCACCGTCACCGTCGTGGAGGAACTCGGCTCGGACGCCTTCCTCTACGGCCAGTACGCCGACACGAACGATCCGGCCCGCCTCACACAGACCGTCATCGCCCGCGTCGACCCCAACATGCCCCCGGCCAAGGGCGAACGGGTCCGGCTGCGCATCCTGCCGGGCAAGGAACGCCTCTTCTCGGCGTCCACCGGCCGGCGACTGCCCGCCTGACCGGCTTACCCGCCAGACCGGCCTGCCCAGCTGACCGGCCTGCCCAGCTGACCGGCTTGCCCGAGGTTGCCGGGCGGTCAGCCGACCGTCGAGCCGGACTTCTGGTCGGGGGCGCCCGGCGCCGGGGCGGACAGGTCGGATCCGAGGTCAATGATCCGATTGCGCCCGTCGACGTGGACGACGGACGGGACGTACGACTTGACCTCGCTCTCCTCCACCTGCCGGTAGCTCATGATGATGACGAGGTCATCTGGGGACACGAGGTGGGCGGCCGCGCCGTTGATGCCGATCACGCCCGAACCCGCCGGTCCTTCGATCACGTAGGTCGTCAGCCGGGCGCCGTTGGTGATGTCCACGACATGGACCTGCTCGCCCTCGACGAGGTCGGCGGCGTCCATGAGGACTCTGTCGATCGTGATCGAGCCGACGTAGTGCAGGTCGGCCTGGGTCACGGTGGCCCTGTGGATCTTTCCGCCGAGCAGGGTGCGCTGCATGTCCATGCCCTCCGAGGAGTCGGTAAAAGTTAGGTAATGCTATCCTAAGTTCACCCATCGACTCCCGCCTGTGCAACCCCCCGGCCAGCGGTCACCGAGACGCCGGAGGACACAGAGACAAGGAATTCAGATGACTCCTCCCGGCACCATCCGTCCCTGGCGCGCCCCGGCGATCGCCGCGGCCTGCGTCCTCATGGTGGGTTCGCTGATCTCGTGTTCGAGCTCCGCGCAGGCCCCGAAGGCCACGGCGGCGGCCGATCCGGCCTTCCCCGTCTCCATCGACCACAAGTTCGGGTCCACCACGATCAAGTCGCGGCCCACCCGGGTGGTCACCGTCGGATGGAACGACCAGGACTACGCCCTCGCCCTCGGCGTGGTGCCGGTGAGCACGCGGCAGTGGTTCGACGAGTACCTCACCTATCCGTGGGTCAAGACGGCGCTGGGCGGCAAGCCCCTGCCCACGTTCTCGGCGGAGATCAACTTCGAGGCCATCATCAAGCAGCGGCCCGACCTGATCATCGCGATCTACGAGACGATCAACAAGCAGACGTACGACAAGCTCTCCCAGATCGCCCCGACGGTGGTCCAGTCCAGCGCGTATCCGGACGAGCAGACGCCGTGGGACGTCCAGACGCTCACCACGGGTAAGGCACTGGGCAAGTCCGCGCAGGCGCAGGCGCTCGTCGACAAGGTCAACGGCAAGATCGCCGCGGCGAAGCAGGCGCATCCCGAGTTCGCGGGCAAGGTTCTGGTGGTGGACTACGGTCCCGAGAACGGGCAGCACTACCTGATCCCGGGCCGCGACCCGCGCCGGGCGCTGTTCGACGCGCTCGGCTTCGCCGCCCAGAGCCAGAGCGGCGACGTCAGTGAGGAGCGGCTGGACCTGCTCGACAAGGACGTACTGTTCGTCAACGGCTCGACCAAGGCGAAGATGGCCGCCTCGCCGGTCTTCTCCCGGCTGAAGGTGGTCAAGACCGACCGGACCATTTATACGGACTTCTCCACTCCGCTCGGGGGCGCGTTGTCGTACAGCGGGCCGGACGCGCTGCTCTATGCGCTCGACGTGCTCGTGCCCCAGCTGGCGAACGCGGCCGACATGAAGCCGTCGACCGCGATCACCGACCTGTCCAACATCACCTGACCGGCCGCGCGAGGCCCTCACGCGGCCGGTCAGGTGCCTCGCACGGCCCGCGCACGGGCCTCGCGCGGGCCTCGCAGCGGGCCTCATACGGCTCTCACCGGGCGAAGTGGCGGGCGATCAGTGGGCCGAGGATCTCCAGAGTGCGGGTGTCCAGCAGTTCGGAATGCCCGCACTCGATGGCGAACGTCCGTAGCTCTCCCCCGACGTGCTCGCTCCACTGCTCGGAAGCCGTCCCCGCGAACCCCTGCTCCGGCACGGTCGCGTCGACGAACACGACATCTCCGGGGAAAACGCCGTACTCGGCCCGCTCCATCAGGCGGTCGCCGGCCAGATAGCTCTCCACCACCCGGGCGATCTGGGCATCCTCCAGCGCGGCCACGCCGCCACCCAGATCCCGGACGAAGCCGACCGCGTCGGCGATCGACATCGTGGCCCGCCGCCCTTCCGGCACCTGGCAGCCCATCTCGGTCAGCAGGCCGGCGATCGCCGCCGGCCCGTCCCATGCGCCCGCGGGCCTCTCGGCGAAGTCCTTTCGCGTGTCGAGCATGCCGAGGAACGTGACCTCGCGCCCGCCGGCCACCAGGCGTACCGCCACCTGGTGGGCCACCGCGCCACCGAACGACCAGCCAAGCAGGCCGACGGGTCCCTCGGGCGCGGTCCGGCCGATCAGCCCGGCGTACTCCTCGACCAGCTCGGACATCGTCGCTGGCAGGCCGGTGGTACGGCTCAGCAGGGGCGACTGCAGCCCATAGAGCGAAACGTCGTCGGGCAGGTATCGCTTGAGCCCGGCGAACTGCCAGCTCAGGCCACTGGCGGGCGGCAGGCAGAACAGCGGCGGCCGGGTACCGCCCGCCCGCAGAACCAGCAGCGGAGCCATCGCACCGCCGGCGGGCGCGGGGTCGCCGGTGGGCAGGGGATCGCCGGTGGACGCGGCTTGATCGGCGGTCGCGACGTCGCCGGTGGGCGCGGCGTCATCGGCGGGGAAGCCCTCGCCGGTGGGCACGGCCTCGCCAGTGGCCCTCCGGGCGAGGGGCGTGTCGGCGATCCGCTGGGCGAGCGTGGCGGGCGTGGGCGTCGTGAACAGCTCCGCTATCGGGAGATCGGCGCCGAGTTCCCGGCGCAGGGCCGCGGCCAGCCGTACCAGCAGCAGAGAGTGACCGCCGAGGATGAAGAAGTCGTCGTCCACACCGACCGAGTCGAGTCCCAGCACCTCCGCGATGACAGCGCAGACGGCCGCCTCGGTACGCGAGCGCGGCGCCGCTGGCGTGGTCAGGCGGGCGAAGTCGACGTCCGGCAGGGCCGCGCGGTCCACCTTGCCGTTCGGGGTGAGCGGCAGCTCGTCGAGAACCGTCACGACCGAGGGGACCATGTACGACGGCAGGCGCCCGGCGAGGTACTCCCGCAACGGTGGCACCGATGAGACGTCGCCGGTGGGGAGATTCTCCTGCAGCGGTGGCACTGATGAGGTGTCGAGGGTAGTGACGTACGCGAGGATGCGGGTCTCGCCGTGCGCGTCCTGGCGGACGGCCACCGCGACCTGCCGGACGGCGGGATGCTCGGCCGCGACCGACTCGATCTCGCCCGGCTCGATACGGAAGCCACGCACCTTGACCTGCTGGTCCGAACGGCCGAGGAACTCCAGCGAGCCGTCACCGGTCCAGCGGGCGAGGTCGCCGGTGCGGTAGAGGCGGGCGCCGTGCGTGTACGGGTCGGCGACGAATCGGGACGCGGTGAGACCGTGACGGCCCAGGTAACCCCTGGTGACCTGAGCCCCGCCGAGATACAGCTCACCGACGGCGCCGGGAGGCACCGGGCACAGGGCCGCGTCCAGGAGGTGGACCGTGGTGCCCGGCAGGGGGCGGCCGATCGTGGGGCGGTCGCACCAGCCGCTGTCCACGGAGGCGAACGTCGCCCAGACGGTCGCCTCCGTGGGCCCGTACAGGTTCGTCACGCTCCGGGCTCTGGCCGCCAACTCCCGGGCCAGCGGAGGCGGAAGCGCCTCACCGCCGACCAGCGCCCGCACGCCGCCGAGGTCGGCGCCCGGCGACTGCGCCAGCGCCGACCACAGGGACGGGGTCGCCTGCATGACCGTGACCTGCTCGGTCTCGGCCAGCGCGGCGAGCAGTTGCGGGTCGCGTACCTGCTCCTCCGTGGCCGTCACGACGCACCCGCCGACGCGTAGCGGCGCCATCAGCTCGAGTACGGAGATGTCGAAGGACAGGGTGGTCACGGCGAGCAGGCGGTCGGAGTCGCCGATCGGCGCGGCGGCGGCCACGGCGGCCAGGAACGTCTCCAGGTCGCGCTGGGTGACCACCACACCCTTCGGCCTGCCGGTGGAACCCGAGGTGTAGATGACGTAGGCGGCGGCGTCCGGATCGGGCGGGACCGGGTGGAAGGGGTGCGGGGGTGCGCCGTGGGAGTCGACGCGGGCCGAGTCGATAAGGGCCGTGCCGTCGAAGTCGGTGCGGGCCGAGTCGATGAGGGTCGTACCGTCGGGCACAGCGGGGAACAGGTCGCGCGATCGCTCGTCGGCGACGATGATGGCGGGCCGGGCGTCGTCGATCATGAATCGCAGGCGGTCGGCCGGGAACGCGGGGTCGAGCGGCAGGTACGCGGCCCCCGCCTTGGCGACGCCCAGTACCGCCACCAGCAGATCGGCCGAGCGCGGCAGAGCGAGCCCGACCAGGCTCTCTGGACCGGCGCCGAGGTCGGCGAGCCTGGCGGCGAACGCGTTCGAGGCCGCGTCGAGCTCGGCGTAGCTCATCGTCCGGCCGCCCGACACGCAGGCATCCGCGTCGGGCACCGCCTTCGCGCGCGCGGAGAACCGCATGTACCAGGGCAGGTCATCGAGTTCCACCGGCCCGCCTGATCGCCACCTGGCGAGGTCGTCGAGGTCGGCCGCGGCGAGGATCGGGGCCGTGCCGACCGGCTGGTCCGGCCTGGCCGCGAGTGCGTCGAGCAGCACCAGGAGGCGGTCGAGCAGGCGCCGCGCGGTGCCGTCGTGGAAGCGTGTGGCGTCGTACTCCAGAGTGAGTTCGACCGGCTGTCGCGGGCCGGCGTCGACGAAGGTGAAGTTCAGGTCGACTTTCGGATCCGAGAGGTACGAGGGCGTGTCGCCCGTGGGCAGGCCCAGGGCGGTGTCGTGGCCGGTCGGCCGGTGCAGGAAGCCGATCATCACCTGGAACAGCGGGTTGCGGCCCTGTTCGCGTACCGGATTGACCACCTCGACCACCTGCTGGAAGGGCACGTTGGCGTGCTCGAACGCGGCCAGGTCGGCCTCGCGTACCCGGCGCAACAGCTCGGTGAAGGACGGCGAGCCGGAAAGGTCGGCGCGCAGTACGACGGTGTTGACGAAGAAGCCGACCATGTCGTTCAGCACCGCGTCGGCGCGGCCCGAGGTCGGGCTGCCGATCGGGACGTCGGTGCCCGCGCCGAGGCGGTGCAGCAAAGTGGCGAGTGCGGCGTGCAGCACCATGAACAGACTCGCCGACTCGGTACGGCCCAGCTCCCGCAGCGGGTCGATCAGCCCCGGCGAGAGCGGCGCGGACACCTGGCCGGCCCGGCCATCGCGGGTCTGGCCGGCCCGGCCATCGCGGGTCTGATCGGCCCGGCGGGCGGCGCGTGTCTGCCGGGGCCGGTCGGCGGGGAGGGGGATCTCGTCCGGTAGGCCGTGCAAGCGCTCCTGCCAGTAGGTCCGCTCGGCGGCGTGCCTGCTGGCCGGGTCCCCGGGGTCGCCGAGTAGTTCGCGCTGCCACTGGGTGTAGTCCGCGTACTGCACCGGCAGCGGCTCCCACCACGGGACGTGACCAGACCGCCGTGCGGCGTAGGCGGTGTCGAGGTCGCGTAGCAGCGGCCGGTCGGACCACTCGTCCATCGCGATGTGGTGCAGGATCAGGGCCAGCACGCTGTCCCCGGTGTCCTGCTCTTGGATCAGGGTGACCCGCAACGGCGGGTCCGCGGCCAGGTCGAAGGGTCGGGCCACCGCCGCCGACACCACGCCGTCGGTCTCGGCGGCCGGGCAGTCCACGACCGCGACCTCGATCGGGGACGGGTCGCGGACGTCCTGGAACGGCTGGTCGTCTATGACCGTGACCAGCGTCCGCAGCGCCTCGTGCCGCGCCACGACGTCTCCGAGCGCGGCCCGGAGGGCGTCGTGGTCGACGGATCCGCGGAGGCGGACGAGCAGCGGGTAGTTGTACGCCGTCGAGGTGGGGTCCAGTTGCTGGAGCAGCCAGAGGCGTTCCTGGGCCGCCGACAGCGGTGGGCGTTCCCGCCGCGGGCGGGAGGTGAGCTCGGGGGGTGTGGTCCCGGCTCGGTCGGCGAGACGGGCGGTCAGGCGCGCGGGCGTTCGCGTGTCGAACAGGTCGCGCAACGACAGCTCGACGCCCAAAGCCGCACGCACCAGCCCGAACAGCTGAATGGCGAGCAGGGAGTGCCCACCCCGGTCGAAGAAGTCGTCCTCAGCCCCGAACCCGCCGAGGTCACCGAGGACCTCGCCGAACAGTTCGCACAGCCGCCGTTCCAGCTCACCCGCCGGCGGCCTCGAACTCGACGGCAGCGACCGCGGCGCGGGCAGCGCGGCGGTGTCCAGCTTGCCGTTGATCGTCAGCGGCAGCGCCTCCACGACCGCGAAGGCCGACGGCACCATGTACCCGGGCAGCACCGACTTCAGCTCGCGATGGACGGCCACAAGCAGTGAGTCCTCGTCACCGCGCTCGTCGGGAACGATATAGGCCACCAACTGTTTGCCGCCCGACGGCCCGGGGACCGCGAGCACCGCGCTCTGGTGCACGCCCGGCCGTGCCGTCACGGCAGCCTCGACCTCCGCCGGTTCCACCCGATAACCGCGGATCTTGACCTGATCGTCAGTACGGCCCAGGAAGTCGAGGTTCCCGTCGGCACGGGCACGCACCAGGTCGCCCGTACGGTACATCCGCCCGCCGCCACGATAGGGATCCGCCACGAATCGCGAGGCGGTCAGCTCGGCGCGGTCGAGGTATCCGCGCGCCAGCCCCGTCCCGCTGATGTAGAGCTCGCCGGGCACCCCCACGGGCACCGGTCGCAGGGCGGCGTCCAGGACGTAGCCGCGGGTGTTCCAGATGGGCCGGCCGACCGTGGTGCCCGCGCTGTCCTCGGTGCCCGCGCCGAGGGTGTTGATCGTGTACTCGGTCGGGCCGTACAGGTTGTAACCCGCCACCCCCTCGGCCTCGCTCAGCGCGTTCCACAATGTCTGCGACACCGCTTCGCCGCCGAGCAGCACCAGAGCCGGACGGTACGAACCGGGCGGCCCCCCGTACCGCGCGCCGTCGAGCAGTCCTTGGTCGAGCAGGTGCTGGGCGTACGTCGGGGTCACGTTGACGACGTCGACGCGGTGCCGGTCGCAGTACGCGACGAGCGCGCGGGCGTCGCGGCGCAGCTCCTCGTCGCAGATGTGCACGTGATGGCCCTCGACCAGCCACAGCAGTTCCTCCCACGACATGTCGAAGGAGAACGAGACCGTGTGCGCGATCGTGAGGATCCGGTTCCCGGCGGCGGCGATCGTGGGGGCGAAGATGGCCTCGCGGTGGTTGAGCTGCATGTTCGTCAGTCCCCGGTACGGCGTGACCACGCCCTTCGGCCGTCCGGTGGAGCCGGAGGTGTAGATGACGTACGCCGGGTGGTCGAGCCGTCCCGGACTGCCGGGCGCGAAGTCACCCAGCTCGCGGTCCTCGATCGGGTCCGCCGATCCGGTACGCCCGTCGGCGCCGTCCAGGCACAGCACCGGCACGGGGTGGGAGGCGAGCCGGGGCGCCACCGCTTCGGTGGTGACCAGCAGGACCGGCCCGGCGTCGGCCAGCATCGCCAGCAGGCGGTCGTCGGGATGGTCCAGTTCGAGGGGAAGGTAGGCGGCCCCGGTGCGCAGGACGGCGAACAACGCGGCCACCATGTCGATGGACCGGGGCACGGCCAGCGCGATGATCCGCTCGGGGCCCGCTCCCCTGTCGAGCAGCAGGCGCGCGAGCTGGTTCACCCGCGCGTCGAGCTCGGCGTAGGTCAGCGTACGCGCGCCTGAGGTGAGCGCGGCGGCGTCCGGTGTCCGCCGGGCCTGGGCTTCCATCAGCTCCGCGATGGTCTCGGCGCCGATGGGGTGGGTGACGGCGTCCCATCCGGCCTCCAGCGCCGCGTGCTCGTACGGGAGGAGGACGGGCACGTCGGCCACGGTCGTGGCGGGGTGCTCGGAGAGGTGGAGCAGTACCTGTTCCAGCCGGGACAGCAGCGCCCGCGCCTGCTCCGGCGCGACCACGTCGGCGCGGTACTCCAGCCGCACCGCCAGCCGCGCCCCCGGCGTGGCCACCCAGGTGAGCGGGTAGTGCGTGGCGTCCACGCTCTGCACGCCGACGATGCCGTGCTCCTGCTCCAGGTCGGTGAAGGTGTCGTCGTCGAGGAAGTTCTGCAGGACGTACAGGCTGTCGAAGAGCTGGTCTCGGCCGGCCGCGCGCTGGATGTCGCCCAGGCCGAGGTACTCGTGCGGCATCATCTCCACGCGGTCGGCCTGCACTCGCCGCATGACCTCCAGCGCGGGCTCGCCCGCAGCCAACCGAACGTGGACCGGAACGGTGTTGAGGAAGACCCCGATCACAGAGTCGATGCCGTCCAGCTCGGTCGGCCGTCCGGCGACGGTCGTCCCGAACACGGCCTCCTGACGGCCGGAGGCATGACTCAGTACCATCGCCAGTGCCGTGCTGAGCAGCGCGTTGAGCGTGACCCCGCCACGTCGCGCCCGGTCGGTGACACGCCCGGTCTGCTCCCGGGTCAACCGGAACGACAGGCTGGTGGCCAGCACCGGCGCGGTCCCCACGGCGGCCGGGAACAGGATGGTCGGCTCCTCGACCCCGGCAAGCGCCCGCCCCCAAGCCCGCGCGGACGCGTCCGTGTCCTGCCGTCCCAGCCAGGCAAGGTAGTCGGTGAACGTCGCCGTCTGTTCGGGTGACGGCGGGGCGGGGTGGTCGGTGGACGTCGCCGTCTGTTCGGCGGTCTCCGGGGTCGGGCGGTCGTCGCGGGCGAGGGCGTACTGGCCGAACAGCTCGCGCAGCACCAGTTCCCGCGACCACCCGTCCCACAGCAGCAGGTGGTACGTGAGCAGCAGCCGGTCGCGCCCGCCGGGCAGCCGGACCACGGTCAGGCGGCACAGCGGCGGCCGGGCCAGGTCGAACGGCCGCCGACGATCCTCCTCCATCAGCACCCGGAGCCGATCGTCGTCGCCCCCTTCCGAGCCGTCGTCGGCCGCGTCCGAGTCGCCGTAGACGACTTCTGAGTCGCCGCCGGCTGCTGCCGCGTCGCTGTAGACCACGTCCGAGTCGCCGCTGGCTGCGGCCGCGTCGCCGTAGACCACGTCCGAGTGGTCGTCGGCCACGTCCGACAGGTCAATCACGTGGATCGCGCTGTCCAGCGCGGTCCCGACCAGGGCGACGGGCCGGGTCGTGCCCTCCGCGGTGAAGCCGAGCCGCATGGCCGCGTGCCGGTCGAGCACGGTGGCGTAGGCGCGGCGAAGGGCCGCGACATCGAGTCGCCCGGCGAAGTCGAACGCGTTCTGCGCCACGTAAACGTCGGCGTCACCCGCGTAGCCCGCCTGGAAGTACAGGCCCTCCTGGAGCGGCGACAGGGGCCAGATGTCCTGTACGTCAACCGGGGCCGCAGCAACCACCCGGTCGATCTCATCGGGGGTGAGGCTGGGGTGGGCGGAGCTTGATGATGTGGCGGCCAGCTCGCGGGCGGCCGTCACCCAGCCGCCGGCGAGCGCGTCCACGTCGACCGCGCTGAGCCCGCCGTCCGCGTAGGTGAACACGGCGTGCAGCTCCGGCCCCGCCGCCGTGTCGTGGCAGGCGACGTTGATCTCCAGCAGGTACGGGGTGCCCAGGTCGGGGTCCGGGTGTACCCGCAGCGCCGTCGCCTCGGGTGCGGAGTCCCAGTCGCCGGAGCCTCCGGTGGGGAATCGGCCGAGATAGTTGAAGAGCAGTTGGGGTGTGCCCAGCCGGGCGAGCGCGGGGGCGGTGCGCGCGTTGCAGTAACGCAACTGCCCATATCCCAGGCCTCTGTCCGGGGCGGCTCGTAGCGTCTGGCCCACATCGCCGAGTACGTCTCGGGGGTCACCGGTGATCGCCGGTAGGCGTACGGGGGCGATGGCGGTGAACCACCCCACGGTCCTGGACAGGTCGTCTCCGTCGGCGATCTGCTCGCGCCCGTGCCGCTCCAGGTCGATCACCAGCGGCGCCACGGGGTCACCGCCACGCGCCGCACGCCAGCGCGACACGGCGAGGTGCAGCGCGGCAACGAGTACGGCGGTCACATCGACAACGGGTGCGGCCGACACGGTGGTCAGCAGTGGTGCGGTCACCTCGGGGGGCAGGCGCACGGCGTGGTCCCGGGTTTGACCTGCTGTCAGGCCGATGGCCGGGGTTGACGGGTCGAGTTCGCCGCCTGGTGCCAGGGTCGTCGTCCAGTGCTCGAACTCGGCGAGCCGGGCCGCCTGGGTGGCGTTCTCCGCGATGGACCGCGCGAAGGCGCGCAATGACGTGCCAACCGGGTCGAGCCGTACGCGTCGCCCGGTGCTCACGGCGTCCCAGCCCTGCCGCAGGTCATCGGTCAAGATCCGCCACGAGACCCCGTCGACCACCAGGTGGTGCGCGACGAGCAGCAGCCTGCCCTGGTGCTCGGGTCCCCGATCGAACCACACCGCCCGCAGTACGTGGCCGCCGTCGGGATCCAGCCGGTCGGCGGCGGCGTCGGACTCGGCGGCGACCAGGGCGCGCAGGGCGTCGTCGTCGAGACCCACTGCGTCAACCGAGGTCACAGCGGGATCGGAGACGCCTGCCGAGCTGGGGACACCACCGGGGCCGGGGATGTCGGCGGGACCGGGGATGTCGGCGGCCGGGCGGACCTCCAGGGACCACAGCAGCGGGGACGGCCGGTGCAGCCGCATCCGGAGCGCGTCGTGACGCCGGACGAGCGTGCGGATCAGCGTGACGATCTGCTCGTGGGTCGCGCCCGGTGGGGTGAGCAGCAGCTCGGACTGGTTCAGCCGGGAGATCCGCCCGCCCAGCTCGGCCAGCCGGTGCACGATCGGCATCAGCATGACCTCGCCCAACCCGTCGGACACGGCCTCCTCCGGCGCCCGACCGGGTCCGGTGTCCGGGCCGCTGGCCGCGGCGTCCGCGCTGCCGTGGCCGATCGCTCCGGCGACCGCACCGCGCTCACCATGGCCGATCACCCCGGCGACCGCACCACGCACACCATCGCCGATCACCCCGGCGAGCGCGGCCGGAGTGCGGTGGATGAACACGTCCCGGGGGGACAGCCGCAATGACCGGCGCCGGGCCAGGTTGACCAGCTGGATGGCAACGATGCTGTCACCCCCGAGCACGAAGAAATCGTCGTCGGGGCCCACACCGTCCAGCCGCAGAACCTCCGCGTACAGCGCCCGCAACACAGCCACAGGCGACCCCCCGGTGTCGCCAACGACGGCGGCCCGAGCGGGCGAAGGGGCGGGCAGAGCCGTGCGGTCGAGCTTGCCGTTCACCGTGAGTGGCAGCGCGTCGAGCGGGACGAACGCCGCCGGGATCATGTACCCGGGCAGCCGCTCGGCCAGGTGGGCGTGAGCCTCGGCGGCACCGAGACGCACCCCGCTCCGCACGACCAGGTACGCCACCAGCCGCCGCCGCCCCGGCTCGTCCTCCCGTACGGTGACGGCGGCGTTCACGACTCCGTCCAGCGTCAACAGCGCGGACTCGATCTCGCCGGGTTCGACGCGGTATCCCCGTACCTTGACCTGCTGGTCGGAGCGGCCCACATAGACCAGGTCACCGTCGGGAGTCCACCTCGCGAGGTCGCCGCTGCGGTAGAGCCGGCCGCCGCCGGCGTGCGCCACGAACCGCTCGGCGGTCAGGCCGGGGCGGTCGAGGTAGCCGCGGGCCAGCTGATCGCCCGAGACGTAGATCTCGCCGGTGACGCCCGGCGGGACCGGCTGGAGACGGCCGTCGAGCAGGTGTACGCCGAGGCCGGGCAGCGGCCCGCCGACGACACTGTCACCGCCCGCGTCGGCCGAGGTCAGCGCATGGAACGACACGTGTACACAGGTCTCGGTGATCCCGTACATGTTCACCAGGCGCGGCGCCCCGTCCGCGTGACCCTGATACCAGGGCGCCAGGCGCGCGAGGTCCAGCGCCTCGCCGCCGAAGACCACGTACCGCAGCGCGAGCTCGCCCGGCCGCTTCCGTTCGGCCTCCATCAGCGGGTAGAACGCGGACGGTGTCTGGTTCAGCACGGTCACGCGTTCGCGTTCCAGCAGCGCCAGGAAGCGGCGCGGGTCGCGGGCCACGTCGCGGTCGACGACGACCAGGCGCCCGCCGTGCAGCAGCGCGCCCCACAGCTCCCACACCGAGAAGTCGAACGCGTACGAGTGGAACATGGTCCACACGTCAGTGGGACCGAAGTCGAACAGCTCCCCAGCCGCCGCGAACAGCGACAGCACGTTGCGATGGGTCACCGCCACACCCTTGGGCAGCCCCGTCGAACCCGAGGTGTAGATGACGTACGCCGCGTTGTCCGCCGACGGCTGGCCCCCGGGCGGTGGGGCGGTGGGGTGGCCCGCGAGGATGTTCAGGTCGTCCAGCAGCAGGACCGGCACCGTGACGGGGGGCAGTGAGTCCAGCGTCGCGCTGTCGGTCAGCAGGCATACGGGGGCCGAGTCGGCGAGGATGTGGCTCAGCCGTCCGGCCGGGGCACTGATGTCCAGCGGTACGTAGCAGCCGCCCGCCTTCACGACCGCGAGCAGCGCGACCACGAGGTCCGCCGAGCGGGGCAGCGCGACGGCGACCCGCGACTCCGGCCGTACGCCGCCGGCGGCCAGCGCGCGGGCCAGCCGGTCGGCGGCCGCGTCCAGTTCGGCGTGTGTGAGCGCCGTCTCGCCCGAGGTGACGGCGATGGAGCCCGGCCGGACCGGTGCGGCGGCGTACGCGTCGGCGAGCGTCAAACCGTCCACCACCGAGGAAACCCGGGAAACCCGGGAATCAGCCGACCCGGACGACGGCTCGGACCGCGCCCCCAGCACATCAAGCACCTCAGGCACGTCCAGCCGCGAGACCGGCGTGCTCGGCGCGGTGGCCAGCTGGTCGAGGACGCGTTCCACCTGGTCGAGCAGCCGGCGGGCCGCCCGCTCCCCGACCAGCTCGACGTCGTACTTGATCTCCAGCGTCAGCCGCTCCCCAGGGAAGGCCACCAGAGAGACCGGATAGTGCGGCGCGTCAGTGCCGGTGAAGCCCAGCACGCTCAGCCCGTCCCGCGCCCCGGCCCGTACGGCGGGGAAGTTCTCCACCACCACCATCGTGTCGAAGAACTCCCGGACCCCGGCCACGGCGGCGAGCTCCCCCAGCCCCACCTGCTGTACGTCCAGCAGGTCCGTCTGCTGCTCCTGCAGCCGGGCGAGCACCTCGCGCAGCGTGTCGCCGGGACGCCAGGACATCGGCACCGGGACGGTGTTGATCAGGAGCCCGACGATCGACTCGACGCCGGGCAGCTCTCCGCCCCGCCCCGACACCGTGGAGCCGAACACCACCCGCTCCCGCCCGAGCAGCCTGCCGAGCAGCAGACCCCAGGCGCCGTGCACGAACGTACTGAGAGTCACCCCCTGCTCGCGGGCGGCCTCGACGAGGGCGCCCGTCCGCTCGGCGGGCAGCGCCACGTGGACGCTGTCGTGCCGCGACACCTTCTCCCCCTGCGCGACGCTGACCAGGCGGGTGGCGGAGTCGATGCCGGACAGCGCGCGGGTCCACACCTCGCGGGCCCGTACCCGGTCCAGGGCGGCCACCGCCTCGACATGGTCGCGGAACGTCACCGCCGGGGCGGGCAGGTCGTACCCGCTTCCGGACCGGCCGCGCTCGTAGGAATCGAGCAGGTCGCCGAACACCAGCGGGTACGACCAGCCGTCAGCGAGGATGTGGTGCATGGTCTCCACTAGCCGATGGTCGGTGGGACCGAGCGAGACCAGCGCGTAGCGCAGCAGGGGCGCGGCCGACAGGTCGAAGGGCGTGGCCAGCTCGGCGGCCATGACCTCGGCCAGCCGCTCGCTCGCCACCGCCGCGTCGAGAGCGGTCAGGTCCACTTCCCGCCACGGTACGTCCACGGCGCCGGCGATCACCTGGACCACCCGGCCGTCGGCCACCTCCCGGAAGCAGGCGCGCAGGGCGTCGTGGCGGTGGACCACCGCCTCCACGGCACGGCGCAACGCCGCCCGGTCGACCGGGCCGGACAGCTCGGCCACCTGCTGCACGATGTAGGTGTCGGTCTGGTCCTCGGCGAAGGACGCGTGGAAGTACATGCCCTCCTGCAACGGCAGCAGCGGGAGAACGTCCCGCACGCCCGCCGGCGCGAGCCGGTCCACATCGCCCTGGGTCAGCTCGACCAGCGGGAAGTCCGAGGGAGTACGCCCGGCCAGCTCGGCGCACCGGGTCAGGGCGGTCAGCGCGGCCATCCACAGCTCCGCCAGTTCGCCCACGTCGGCGGCCGTCATGACGCCCGACGGCCAGGACAGCGTGGCCGAGAACACGGTGCCCGCCCGTCCGTCCTGGGCCAGCGCGTTGATCTCCAGCCCCATCGCGGGATTGCTCGGGTGGACGCCTTCGCGCAGCGCACCGGCCGCCGCCCAGTCCCCGCCCTCGTCGGCGGCGAACCGGCCCAGGTAGTTGAACAGGATCTGCGGTGGCTCGCCCTGAAGGTCCGCCTCGCCGTCCAGGTAGCGCAGGATCCCGTAGCCCAGGCCCTGCCGGGGTACGGCGCGGAGCTGCTCCTTGATCCGCTTCGCCGCCGCCGCCAGGGCGGGTCCCGCCTCGGTGACGTCCGTCCAGCGCAGCGGTCCGGGGTCGAGGCGTACGGGGTAGATGGCGGTGAACCAGCCGACCGTACGGGACAGGTCCACGCCGTCGAGGGCGTCGCGGCCGTGGCTCTCCAGGCTGAGGACCACGGCCGAACCGGCCGTCTCGCCGCGCCAATGGGCGAGTGCGGCGGCGAAGCCGGTCAGCAGGACGTCGTTGACGCCGCCGTGCATCGCGGCGGGCACGGCCGACAGCAGGGCGGCGCTCACCTCGCCGGGCAGCGAGACCGTCAGCGACTCCACGGTGGCGGCCGTGTCGGCCACGGGGTCGAGCGGGCGCGTACCCAGCCGGGGGTCCTCGGTGGCGAGGACGGCCCGCCAGTGGTCGAGCTCGTCGCGGAACGTCCCCCGCGCGGTCGCCTCCTCGACCAGCTTCGACCAGGTACGGAAGGAGGTCGGCACCTCGTCGGGCACGGGCTCGCGCCCCGCCCGTACCTCCGCCCAGGCCCGCGCGAGGTCGTCGGCGAGCACCCGCCAGGAGACACCGTCGATCACCAGGTGGTGGATGACCAGCAGCAGCCGGCCCGGCTCGGGCTCATCGGGGAACCAGACCGCCCGCAGCATGATCCCGCGATCCGGGTCGAGCCGGTCGGCGGCCTGCCGGGTGGCCTCCTCCATGTCCCCGAGGGCGGACCGGGTGAGCGCGTCCGCCGCGCGGAACGCCTCCGGTGGCGGCACCGACAGCGCCCATTCGGCGTCGCCGTCGCGCTCGAGCCGGGCCCGCAGCAGGTCGTGGCGTTCGCCGACGGCCTGGAGCACGCGTTCCAGGTGCGCGCGGGTCATGCCGGACGGGGTGCGGAAGACCATCGACTGGTAGAAGTGCTCCAGCGGCGTACCCGCCCGCATGGTCTCGACGAGCATCGGGGTGAGCGCGACCGTACCTTCGCCGTTGTCCCGTGCCCCGGCGCTCGGAGCGGCCTGGGGCGCGGCCGCGGCAAGCGCACGCACGGTGCGGCGGCGGAATACGTCGCGCGGGGTGAGGTGCAGACCCGCCTTGCGGGCGCGGCCGGTCACGGCGATCGAGGAGATGCTGTCGCCGCCGAGGGCGAAGAAGTCGTCGTCGATGCCGACCTCCGGCAGGCCGAGCACCTCGGCGTAGATGCCACAAAGGGTACGTTCGCGGTCGTCGCGCGGCCGGTCGCCGCCGCTGACGGGCGCCACGGGCTCGGGCAGCGCGGTGACGTCGAGCTTGCCGTTGACGGTCAGCGGCAGCTCGCCGACGACGCCGTACAGGGCCGGGACCATGTAGCCGGGCAGCCGCTCGGCCAGCGCCGCTCGCAGGTCCGCGACGACGGCGGCCGGGTCGGACCCGTCCGCCTGGTCGCATCCGTCCGCCTGGTCGGACCCAGTCGTCGGCACCACGTACGCGACCAGCTTCTTCAGGCCGGTCACCGCCGAGTCGGTACGGGCGATGACCGCGGCCTGCCGGACCTGGGGCAGCGCGGCCAGCGCCGACTCCACCTCGCCGGGCTCGACCCGGTAGCCGCGGATCTTCACCTGGTCGTCGACCCGGCCGAGGAAGTCGAGGTTGCCGTCCGGGCGCTGCCGTACGAGGTCCCCGGTCCGGTACATGCGCCCGCCCGGCACGAACGGATCCGCCACGAACCGCGCGGCGCTCAGGCCGGGCGCGTGCAGGTAGCCGTGCGCGAGCCCGGCGCCCGTCACGTAGAGCTCGCCGAGCACGCCGGGGTGGACCGGGCGCAGCCAGGCGTCCAGCACGTACGCGCGGGTGTTCCAGATGGGCCGGCCAACGGTCGGGGTGGCGCTGTCGCGCGTGCCCGCACCCAGGGTGTTGATCGTGTACTCGGTCGGGCCGTACAGGTTGTAGCCCTCGGCGCCGTCCGGCTCGCTCAGCCTGTCCCAGACGGCTTCGCTGACCGCCTCGCCGCCCAGCAGCACCAGGCGGGGCGGGTGCCCGTCCCGGTCGAGCAGCCCCTCCTCGAACAGGTGGTGGGCGTACGTGGGGGTCACGTTGATCACGTCGATGCGGTTCGCGCGGCAGTAGGCGGTCAGCGCGGCGGCGTCCCGGCGCAGCTCCTCGTCGCAGATGTGCACCTCGTGGCCCTCGACGAGCCACAGCAGTTCCTCCCACGACATGTCGAAGGAGAACGACACCGTGTGCGCGATGCGCAGCCGCTCCCGCCCGGCGCTCCGCGCGCGGGCGACGGCCGGGTCGAAGATCTCGGCCCGGTGGTTGAGCTGCATGTTGGTCAGGCCCCGGTACGGGGTGACCACGCCCTTGGGCCGGCCTGTGGAGCCGGAGGTGTAGATGACGTACGCCGGATGCTCCAGCCTGCCCGGAACCGTACCGGCGAACGCCCCCAGCTCGGCGTCGTTCAGCGGCTGTGCGGGCGGTGTGGCCGGCTCGCCGTCGAGCACGAGGCAGTCCCCGCCCAGCCGCCGCTGCCGCTCGGCCAGCGGTGTGCTCGCGTCGGCGCACACCAGCAGCACCGGCCGCGCGTCGTCGAGCATCTCGGCGAGCCGGTTCACCGGGTGATCGAGGTCGAGCGGGAGATAGGCGGCGCCAGTACGCAGGACGGCGAACAGCGCGACCACCATCTCGACGCCGCGCGGCAGCCCCAGCGCCACGATCCGGCCCGGTCCCGCGCCCTTGGCCAGCAGCAGCCGGGCGCAGCGGTTGATCCGGCCGTCCAGCTCGGCGCAGGTCAGCGACAGCTCACCGAACACCAGGGCGACCTCGTCCGGGCAACCCTTGGCCCGCTCGGCGAGCAGGTCGGCGATGGTCGCCTCGCCGATCGGGTGCTCCGTGGCCGTCCACTGCCCGGCCAGCTCGGCGCGCTCCTCGTCGAGCAGCGGGTCCAGCGCGCCCGCCTGGACCGACAGGCCGCCGGCGAGCGACTCCAGCAGCCGCCTGAAGCGCCGGACCAGCCGCCGCGCGTCCGCCTCCGTCACCGCGTCGGGGCGGTATTCGAGCTTGATCCGCAGGTTGGCGCCGGGGGTCAGGACCCAGGTGTAGGGGTAGTGGGTGGTGTCGACGTACTCCACTCCGACGATGCCCTGCTCGCGCTCCAGGTCGGTGAAGGTGGTGTCGGACAGGAAGTTCTGCAGGACGTACAAGGTGTCGAAGAGCTGCTCTTGACCGGCGGCGCGCTGGATGTCGCCGAGCCCCAGGTACTCGTGCGGCGCCAGCCGGATGCGGTCCTCCTGGGCCCGGCGCGCCAGCTCGATCACCGTCAGGTCGGGCGAGGCCGTCACCCGGGCCGGGACGGTGTTGAGGAACAGGCCGATCACGTTCTCGATCCCGGGCAACCCCGCGGGCCGTCCCGCGACCGTCGTGCCGAACACGACGTCGGTGCGCCCGGTCTCGTACCCGAGGAGGAGGCCGAGCGCGGCGGTCAGCAGCGAGTTGAGCGTGACCCCGCCGCGCCGGGCCTGCTCCCCCAGCCGGGTCGTCACCTCGGCCGGGAGCGCGGCCAGGACGCGTTCGGACGGGATCGGCTCCCGGCCGGCCGCCTCCGGGACCAGGATGGTCGGCTCGGAGACATCGGCGAGCGCGGCTGCCCAGGCGGCGGCGGAGGCGTCGCGGTCGCGGGCGGCGATCCAGGCGAGGTGGTCGGTGAACGCCGCCTGCGCCGGCGGCAAGGCGCCACGCTCGCCTCGGGATTCGTACAGCGCGAACAGCTCGCGCAGCACCAGCTCGCGCGACCAGCCGTCCCAGAGCAGGAAGTGGGCGGTCAGCAGCAACCGGTCCCGGCCGCCGGGGAGGTGGATGACGGTCAACCGGACCAGGGGCGGCCGACTGAGGTCGAACGGCTCCTCTCGGTCGGACCGCAGCAGCTCAGCGAGGGCATCCGCCCGATCCGTAGTGTCGGTCGAGCGGCCCGTTCCGGAACCGGTCGGCACGTCCGTCCCGGAGGCGGTCGACGGATCCGTTCTGGAGTCGGTGGACAGGTCCACGACCGCGACCTCGGCCGGGACCTCGGCGCCGATGTACTGCACGACACCGGGCACGCCGTCGCCGGTGAACCCGGCCCGTAGCGTGGGATGGCGCCGCAGCAGCGCCACGAACGCCGTGGTCATGGCCTCGACGTCGAGCCGGTGGTCGAAGTCGAACACATTCTGCGCGATGTACGTGCCTGCGCCCTCGGAGTAGGCCGCCTGGTAGTAGACGCCCTCCTGGAGGGGCGACACCGCCCAGATGTCGGCCACCGGAACCGGGCTGTTCGCCACAACGTGGTCGATCTCCGCCCGCGTCAGCGACACGGTCGACAGGTCGGCCGGAGCCAGTGGGGGCGGGACCGGTTGGGCCGCCGGTTCGCCGCCGGTCAGGTGCGCCTCAATGACGGACGGAGTGCGCAGGCGGAAGACGTCTTCCGTGGTCAGCTCGATCCCGTCCTTGGCGAGCAGGCTGACGACGCGGATGGCGAGGATGCTGTCGCCCCCGGCGGCGAAGAAGTCGTCGTGGACACCGATGCCGTCGAGGCCGAGCACCGTACCGAAGTGCCGGCAGACCAGCGCCTCCCTGGCGGTACGCGGCAGCCCGCCTCTGGCGATGGGCTCGGGGTCCGGCAGTGCCCGCCGGTCCCGCTTGCCGTTGGGCAGGGTCGGCAGGCGGTCCAGGACGGTCACGGTCGCGGGGACCAGGTAGGCGGGCAGCTCGGCACGCAGGATCGCGCGAAGAGCGTTGGGATCGAGCTCCTCACCTGGGGCAGCCACCACGTACGCGTGCAGGGAACGCGTGCTCTTGCCTGTAGTGCGTACGGCGACCACGGCGTCGGCCACGCCTGGGCGGCGCATCAGGGCGGCCTCCAGCTCGCCCGGTTCGACCCGATAGCCGTTGATCTTCACCTGGTCATCGGCCCGGCCGAGGAACTCCACCCGGCCGTCAGCCGTCCACCGGCCGAGATCGCCGGTGCGGTAGAGCCGGGCGCCGTCGGTGTACGGATCGGCCACGAAACGGGTGGCCGTCACGCCGCCCTGACCCAGGTACCCGAGCGCGAGCTGAACCCCGCCGACGTAAATCTCCCCGACCGCACCGGGCGGAACGAGATCCAGAGCGGCATCCAGCAGGTAGACCCGAGCGCCGGGCACAGGCGCGCCCAGCGTCACCGGCCCCGCCGCTTCGACCTCACCCTGGAGTACGTCACCCGCCACCTCCGAAGACCCGTACGAGTTGACGATCAGGGCACCGGGGGACGCCTGCCGGAGCGCGTTCACGCAGGCCCGATCGAGGGGTTCCCCACTGCAGATCCAGCGGCTGAGCGCGCTGAGCCGCACCGGTTCCGTGTCCGCCAGCGCACCGGCCAGGCTGGGCACGGCGAGCAGCTGGGTCGCCCCGGACCGCTCGACGAGCCTGGCCAGCGCGGCGCCGTCGGTGGCCTCGGTGGCGTCGGCGATGACCGTCGTGGCCCCGGCGACCAGGCCGCCGAGCAGCTCCGTGGTGCCGTCGATGAAGCTCAGCGAGCTCTTCGCCACCCGGACGCCGGACCCCCACTCTCGAGCGGCCCAAACCAGCCGGTTGGCGAGCGCCTCCTGCGTCCCGACGACCGCCTTCGGCCGTCCCGTCGAGCCGGAGGTGTACACAACCGAAACGGCATCCCCCGCGCCCGCCCCAGTCTCGTCACGGGCCTCGTTGCCGGACCCGTCACCAAGTTCGTCGCCAGTCCCGTCAGCGGTGACGTCCGTGTCGGCGATGGCGGCCGCGGCTCGTACGGTGAGCGTCGGCAGGTCGTGCGGCGGCAGCGATCTGGCGCTCGCCTCGTCGGTGAGTACGCACACCGGACGCGCGTCCCCGAGCATGAACTCGATCCGGGCCGCCGGATACCCGGGATCGACCGGAAGGTAGGCGGCCCCGGCGCGCATGACGGCAAGCAGAGCCACGGCCATGTCCGCCGAGCGGCTCGTCGCCACCGCGACGACGTCGCCGCGCCGCACCCCCGCCCGGGTCAGCGCCCGGCCGACCCTCCGCGCGCGATCGTCCAGCTCGGCGTAGGTGAGCACGCGCTCCCCGCAGACGACGGCCGTACGCTCCGGGTGCCCGGCCACCTGCCGCGCGAACAGCTCCACCACCGTGCTGCCCACCCGAGCCGGAGCACCGGAGCCGACGGCCGTCAGCCGCTCGCGTTCCTCCTCGGTCACCAGGTCCAGCCGCTCGCAGGCCCGCTCGGGGTCGTCGGCGAGGGCGGTCAGCACCATCTCGTACTGGCGGGCCAGCCGGGCCGCGGCGTCCGCCCCGACCACCCGCCGGTCGTGGGTCAGCGTGACGGCGATCCGCGCACCCGGCTTGGCCATCAGGGTCACCGGGTAGTGCGGCGCCTCGACGGTGTGCACCGCCGCGATCTGTACCTCGCCCGCCGGGGTGGGCTCGGCCGGGTAGTTCTCGATGACCACCAGCGTGTCGAACAGCTCCGGCACGCCCAGCCGCCGCTGCAGCCGGGCCAGCGAGACGTGCTCGTGCTCCACCACCTCACGCCGGTCGCGAGCGAAGCGCCATACCACGGTGGCGATCGAGTCCCCGGGCACCCACCGTACCCGCGCCGGAACGGTGTTGATCAGCAGTCCGACCATGGAGTCGATGCCCGCGACATCGGCCGCCCCGCGGCCGGACACGGTCGAGCCGAACGTCACGTCGGACCGACCGGCCAACCGCCCGACGAGGATCCCCCAAGCGGCGCCGATGACGGCACCGACCGTCAGCCCGTGCTCCCGCGCCCAGTCACGCACCCGGTCGCCGACGTCCGCGGGCAACTCCCACTCGACCCGTCCGAACTCCCCTTCGGCGAGCCCGGTTTCTTGGGGGGCGCCCAGCGCGTCGGCGAGCCTGGTCGGCTCCTGCACGTCAGCCAGGACGTCCGCCCATGCCTCGGTCGCCAGGTCAGGGTCCTGCGCGGCCAGCATCCGCAGGAACTCCCGGTACCGCGCGGGCGCGGGCAGCGCCTCGGACCGTCCCCCGGCCTCGTAGAGCGCCAGCAGGTCGCGCAGGAGCAGCGGCACCGACCAGCCGTCGGCCAGGATGTGGTGCACGGTGTGGATCAGCACATGCCGTCGCTCGCCGAGCCTGAGCAGCGCGTACCTCATGGACGGCGGCCGACCCAGATCGAACGGCACGGACCGCTCCGCCGCGGCGATGGCGGCCACCCGCACTGCGACGTCCTCGGCACCAAAGGCGGCGAAGTCGTCCGCCCCTAAGGCTGCGACATCGGTACCGGTGAGATCCTCCACCCGCCACGGCACCCGGGGACGGCCCGCGATCACGGACACGACCCGCCCATCGCCGACGGTACGGAAGGCCGCGCCCAGGTTGGGGTACCGGTCGATCAGCAGGTCCGCCGCCAGCCGCAATCGGTCGCCGTCGAGCGGGCCGGTCAGTTCGATGGTCTGCTGGACGACGTACGGGTCGGCGTCGCGGGAGAAGGTGGCGTGGAAGTAGAGGCCGAGCTGCAGCGGCGACAGGGGAAGCACGTCCCGCAGCTCCGGTGCCGCGGCCTCGATGGCGGCCACGTCGCCGGGCTCCAGGGCGAGCAGGGGGAAGTCCGAGGGGGTGTGCCCGGCGACTGTCTCACTCGTGGCGATGCCGGTGAGCACCTCGGTCCACAGATCGGCCAGCGCCCGTACCCGGCCGGCGTCGAGCACGCCGCCGGGCCAGCTGAACCGCGTCTCCAGCACCGGCCCGCCGGCCGTGTCCACGGCGACGGAGTTGATCTCCAGCACGCGCGGCAGCGGCATGCGCGGGTCGCGCCGCTCGACCACGATCTCGGTGTCACCGACGGCCGCCCACGCCTCCGTGGACCCGGCCGCGAACCGCCCCAGGTAGTGGAACAGCACCTGCGGCGCCACCGCCAGGTCGGGACGGGGCTCGTCGCCGAGATACCGCAGAGCGCCGTAACTCAGCCCGCGCCCAGGGACCGCGCGGAGCTGCTCCTTGACCGCCTTCACCGCATCGCCGTACGCGGCGTCGGCCGGGCCCGGATCGAGTACGGCCGGGAAGAGCGTGGTGAACCAGCCAAAGGTACGGGAAAGATCGACGTCCCCCACGGCGTCTTCCTCGCGCCCGTGCCCCTCCAGCTCCAGCAGCACCTCGGAACCGGCGTCCGGGCGGTGCCCGGCCCGCCACCGGCCCAGGGCGGTCTCGGAACCAGCGTCCGGGCGGTGTTCGGCCCGCCATCGGCCCAGGGCGATCGCCGCCGCCGCGACGAGCACATCGTGTACGCCGCCATGAACGGCCGCGGGCACCGCGCCGAGCAGGCGGGCGGCCACGGGTGAGGGGAGCACGACGGTCAGCGACTCCTCGGCGGCCACCACGTCACGACGCGGGTCCAGGGGCCGCACCCCCAGCATCGGGTCCGGCGTGGCCGCGGCCCGCCGCCAGTACGCCTCGTCGTCGGCGAACGCGCCCGCGCGGGTACGTTCGCGCAGCAGGGTCGCCCACTGCCTGAATGAGGTGGGTACGCCGGGCAGCGACACCGCCCGCCCGTCGCGTACCGCCGCCCAGGCATGGCCGAGGTCCTCCAGGAGCACGCGGAGCGACACCCCGTCCACGATCACGTGATGGATCACCACCACGAGCCGGCCCTGCGCGTGCGGCCCGGCATCCAGCCACACCAGATCGACCATCCGGCCGCCGACCGGATCCAACCGCCGCGCCGCCGCCGTGACCTCACGATCCACCACGAGGTCGAGCCGCCGCGCCGCCGGTGCGATCGCGCGGCTGGCCACGGCATCCATCCCCGCCGTGAGCTCCCGTCCGCCGACGGCCTCCGCTGTCGTCCCGCCGTCCGGGACGACCGCCGCCTGTGCCGGGTCGGTCACGTCCACGCGGGTGATCAGCTGTGCCGCCCGGGGTGAGCCCACCGGCTGAACCGACAGGGCCCAGGGGGATGCGCCATCGGTCTGGGCCCGCAGCAGGTCGTGGGTGGTGAGTACGGCGTCGACGACGCGTTCGAGCTGTTCGGCCGTCATGCCGGCGGGTGTGCGGACCGTCATCGACTGGATGAACCCGTCCATCGATGGCCCGGTGGCCTGGAGCCACTCGGTGATCGGGGTCGCGGGCACCTCCCCGACGGCGCCGGTGGTGGGCCCCGGGGCCGGGGCGACCTCGGTCACCGTGACCGCCAGCGCGGCGGGGGTGGGATGGGCGAACAGGTCGCGCGCCCGCACCACGAGTCCCGCGCGCCGCGCCTGCCGGACCACGCCGATCGCGACGATGCTGTCACCGCCCAGCGCGAAGAAGTCCTCCTCGGCCCCCACCTCCTCCAGGCCGAGGACCCGCGCGAAGATCTCACAGAGAGCACGTTCCCGCGCGACCCGCGACTCGCCCACGCCGCCACCCTGTCCGCTGCGGCGGCCCATCTCCGGCTCTGGCAGAGCTCGGCGGTCCACCTTGCCGTTGGCGGTGACCGGGAAGTGGTCCAGGACGACGTAGGCGCTCGGCACCATGTACTCGGGCAGCCGGTCGGCGCACCAGCCCCGTAGTTCCGCCGCCGGAAGGTCGTCGTGGGAGGTCACGTACCCGATGAGGTGCCGTACGCCCGCCGCGTTCGTGCCCACCGTGACGGTCGCCTGCCGAACCCCCGGATAGGTGGCGAGCACGGCCTCCACTTCCTCCGGCTCCAGCCGCATGCCACGGATCTTCACCTGGTTGTCCGCCCGCCCCACGAACTCCAGCGAGCCGTCGGCGTTCCAGCGCGCGAGGTCCCCGGTGCGGTACATCCGCGAGCCGCCGTCACCGAACGGGTTGGCCACGAACCGGGAGCCGGTCAGCGTGGGAGCGTTGATGTATCCGCGCCCGAGCAGGAACCCCGCCGCGTACAACTCGCCGACCGCACCCACGGCCAGCGGCTCCAGCCGGTCGTCGAGGACGTAGAGCTGCGTGTGCGGGTTGGGGCGGCCGATCGAGGTCGCGATGCGCTCGGCGGTGTCCCGGTAGATGACGTGCGAGACGCCGATGGTCGCCTCGGCCGGACCGTAGCCGTGGTAGAGCGTGGTGGACAGCCGGCTCCGGAACCGGTCGAACAGCTCCGGGGTGAGCACCTCGCCGCCGCACCAGACGTGCTTGAGCCCGGACAGCAGCGAGGTCCCGTCCGCCATCTCCAGCAGGGTGTCGAGCATCGACGACACCAGATAGACGAACGTCACCCGTTCCCGCGCGATCAGGTCCAGCAGGTATTGGGGGTCGCGTTCGCCACCGGGCTCGGCGACGACCACGTAACCGCCGGAGACGAGCGGCAGCAGGATCTCGTTGACCGAGATGTCGAACGACAGCGGCGCCTTGAACAGCGACGCGTCCCCCGGCCCGAACCCGAGGATCTCCTCGACCTGCCACAGCAGCCGGGTGCTGATCGCCTCGTGCCGGATCATCGCTCCCTTGGGCGTGCCCGTGGAGCCGGAGGTGAACATCACGTACGCGAGCCGTCCCCCGTCGATGGGCGGCAGCTGCGGCGGTTCGACGGGTTCGTGGCCGTAGCGCCAGGTGCCGAGGTCCACCTCTACGACGGAGTCGCCGGTCTCCATGCCGGGGGCGGCGATGACCAGGCCCGCCCCGGCCTCGGCACGTACCTTGGCTCGGCGTTCCGCGGGCCAGGACGGCTCGACCGGTACGAAGGCGCCGCCCGCGACCATGACCGCCAGCACGGCGACGACCAGCTCCGCGGAGCGGGGCGTGGACACCGCGACGACGTCCTCCGCCTCCAGGCCGCGACCGCGCAGGTGGTGCGCGAGCTGGAAGACGTGGGTGCTCAGTTCGGCGTACGTGAGGCGGGCGCCGGGCGCCACCACCGCGAGGGCGTGGGGGGTGCGGTGTACCTGTGCGGTGAACAGGTCGGCGACCGTGGTGATCGTCTCTGGAGTGGTCGCGTTGTTCCACCTGCGCAGTGCCTCAAGTCGCTCGCCTATGCCGTCCGGACGCCCTGGGTTCACGGTATTCGCCACGCGATTTAGGTTAGCCTAGCCTTACTTGATGGGGAAGTGGGTGTGCGCGTCTCCCAGGCCCGCCACAGTTCGGCGTACCGGCCGCCGGCGGCGACCAGTTCGTGGTGCGGCCCCTCCTCGACGACCTTGCCGTGTTCGAGGACGACCACCCGGTCGGCCGACGCCGCCTGGGTGAGGCGGTGGGCGACGATCAGGGCGGTACGTCCCCGGGTCGCCGCGGCGGCGGACGCCTCGATGTCGCGGGCGCCCAGGCTGCCCGCCTCCGCCGTGGCCTCGTCCAGGACGGCGATCGCGGGGTCGGCGAGTACCAGCCGCGCGAGGGCGAGTTGCTGGGCCTGGGCCGCGGTCAGCTCGTGACCGCCTTCACCGACCACCGTGTCCAGGCCGTCCGGAAGGCTCCGCGCCCAGTCCAGCGCGCCGACGGTGTCCAGTGCCGCGGCGGCCTCCTCCGGCGAGACCCCCGGCCGGGCCAGGCGCAGGTCCTCGATCAGCGGCCCGGCGAAGACATGGGTCTCCTGGGTGACGATCGCCACCCGCTCACGCAGTTCCGCCGGAGCCAGCTCCGCCAGTGGCACCCCGCCGACGCGCGCCTCGCCGTGCCCGGCCCGCAGGATCCCGGCCGCGATCGCCGCGAGGGTGGACTTGCCCGCCCCCGTCGACCCCACCAGCGCCACCCGCGCACCCGCCGCGACCCGCACGCTCACGCCGTGGAGCACATCGACCTGGCCGTCGTAGCTGAAGCGCACGCCGGACAACTCAAGCGAACCGTCCGCAGGTACGCGCGACGCCCGGTCCTGGCCATGGCCGGTGACCGGTCGTGGCGGGCCATCGCCGGTGACCAGTCGGGGTGCCGGGGGGAGTTCGACCACCCCGACGAGCCGGGCCAGGCTCGCGCCCGCCGCCTGTACCTCGTCGAAGGTGAACAGCAGCATCGCGATCGGGTTGAACAGCCGATGGAAGAGGACCGCCGCGGCGGCACTCTCACCGACCGTCACCGACCCCCCGCGCACCAGCAGGAACCCCGCCACCAGGATCGCGGCCAACCCGAAGAACTCCGCCCGGTTGACCCGGCCGACGAAGCGGGTGAACAGCGTGAAGACCGAGACCGAGATGTCGCGGGCCCGCCCGGAGGCGATCCCGATGTCGTGCAGCCGCGCCTGCTCCAGACGGTAGGCGTGCACCGTGCGTACACCCTGCATGTTCTCGACCAGGAGCTGCGAGGAGTCCGCCACCGCCTGCCGCTCCCGGGCGTACTGGGGCGCCGCGCGCGGCAGGTACCACCGCAGCGCCACCGCGTACAACGGCACCGCCACCGCGCCGGCCAGCCCGAGCCGCCAGTCGATCCCGGCCATCGCGGCGACGCTCAGGACGCCCAGCAGGAACGCCGAGATCATCGTGGGGATCACGTCGGAGGCCGCCTTGCCGATCGCGGCCGCGTCGCTGCCCACCCGTGAGAGCAGGTCGCCCTTCCCGGTCCGTTCGAGCGTCGTGGCCGGCAGGGTCAGCGCCCTGGCCACGGTCGCCTCCCGCAGCACCGCGAGGATCTGCCCGCACAACCGGCCGATCAGGTACGTCGCCAGGCCGGTGGCCAGCCCGCCGACCACGGCCGCGACGGTGATCACGATCGTGATGGGCACGATCGCGGAACCGGGGGCGTGCTCCCGCACCCGGTCCACGAGAGCGCCCAGCGCGTACGCCGGCACCACGGAGGCGACCGCCCCCACCAGGCCCACCAGCAGCGCGAAGGTGAGATCCGGCCACCGGGCGCGCAGCCGGCGCCACAGCCACGACCATGTGAGGCGCGCACCGGCGACTGGGAGCACCTCGCGATCTCGCCCAGTGTCCGTCCCCTGGCCGTCTGATCCGGTCATGTCGGCCTCGCCTGGTCGTGGTTTCCGCCTGATGCGGTCATGCCAGCACTGCGCCCGTCTGGTCCGCTCATCTCAGTACCGCCCGGTTGTAGTCGCTGTCGGTCGCGGCCAGTTCGGCGTGGCTGCCTTCGGCGACCACCCGGCCGCCGTCGATGACGACGACTCGGTCCGTCGCGGCCAGCATCGCGGGGCTGCTCGTGACCACGACGGTGGTGAACGGCCCCGCCTCGCCGCGCGGGTGCCACGGAGCCTGTACGCCCTGCTCGGGGGCCTGTCCTGGGTCCTGTGCGTGCCGTAACGCCCGTACGCCCTGGGCGATCGCGTGTTCGGTGACGGCGTCCACGGCCGTCGTCGGGTCGTGCAGGACGAGGATCGGCGGCCGGGCCAGCAGCGCCCGGGCGAGCGCGACCCGTTGTCGCTGCCCGCCCGACAGGCTGGCACCCCGCTCGGTGACCAGGTGCTCCAGACCGTCGGGATGGGCGGACAGCACCTGGTCGGCAGCCGAGGCAGCCAGGATTCCAGCCAGCGCCCCAGCTGATACCCCGGCCGGCAGAGCCTGAGCGGCCGAGTCCACCGAGCCCGCCTGATCCGCCGAACTCACCGAACTCACCGCGCCCACCGAGCCCACGGGGTCCGCCGGGGTTATTCGGCCCACCGGGTTCACCACGTCCACCGGGTCTCGGCCCGCCGCCAGTGCGCCGACGTCGAGGTTGTCCCGGATTGTGCCCGTGAACAGGTCCGTTTGATGGGGTTCCACCAGCATCGTCCGGCGGGCGTGCGCCAGCCGTATCCGGGCCAGCTCCCGACCGCCGACCAGGACCCGGCCGTCGTACTCCTCCGGCGCCACCCGCCCCGAGAGGACCTTGACCAGCGCCTCTCCGTCGGCGGAGCGGTGTGCCGCGACGCCCACGAACTCGCCGGGACGCACGAGCAGGTCCACCCCGTCGAGGGTGCCGTATCTGAGGGCGCACACCTCCAGACCGGGCGCTCCGTCGGCGGACGCCCCGTTACCGGACGTCCCGTTGTCGTGTGGCTCGGTGCCGTCGGGTACCAGTGGGTCCGCGTTCAGGATGACGGCCACGCGCTCGGCCGATGCCCGCGCCTCCGCCACCCAGCTCGGGACGATGGCGAGCAGCCCGATCGGCTCCATCAGGAACTGAGCCAGCCCGATCACGGTGATCAGCTCCCCGGCGCTGATCCGGCCGGTCAGCGCGAACCACCCGGCCAGGATCGCGATGCCGCAGGCCAGCAGCGCGCCGCAGGTCGTCGAGGCGGCCACGTACACGCCCTGCGTGCGGGCCGCCCGGACGACGGCCCGCAAGGACCGCCCGCTGACCTCCCGGTAGCGTTGGGCGGCCGCCTCCTCGGCGCCGAGGCCGCGCAGTGGGCGTAGCCCGCTGACCAGGTCGGTCGCCAGTGATGTGGCCTCCGCCGCGCGTTCCTGCTGCTCGGTCACCCGCTTGGTGATCAGCGGCGTGCCCGCCTGCAGCGCGAGGAGCACAACGGGCGTCCCGACGAGGACGGCCAGCCCGAGCCGGGCGTCGATCACGAGCAGCGCGACCGCGCTCACCACGGTCGCCGTCACCGCGCCGGCGACGCGCGGCACGTAGTCCAGCAGGTACGAGGTGTTGTCGGTGTCGGTGGTCGAGACGGTGAGCAGGTCGCCGGCGCGCCGGTCGGTACGGATGCCGCGCGGATGCATGATCTTCTCCGCCACCTCGACCCGGAGGGTATGGGCCTCCACCGCGATGGCGAGCATGAGCTGCCGGGCGCCGAACCGGTACACCGTCGTCAGCACGACGAACAGCACCGCCAGGACCGCCACCCAGAGCACGAGGGCGCCACCGTCGCCGGGGCCGATGGCCCGGTCGACGATGACCCCGATGAGAATCGGCACGAGTGACTCGCACACCTGATGGAGGCTGATGAGGCCGGTTCCCAGGCCCAGCCGCCGCCGGTTGCGGGTCACCGTACGCAGGAGAACGCGCCACCCCGTCCGGGGCCGCGCCGTGGCTGACGTGTTCAGCTGTCGTTCCCCTGGGCCGACGCGCGGGCCATGCTCTCACGCAGGCTCTTGGGACGCAGGTCCGTCCAGTTCGCGTCAACGTAATCAAGGCACTCCTGCCGCTTGCTCTGGCCGCCTTCGCCGAAGACGATCCGCCAGCCGCCGGGTACCTCCTTGAAGGTCGGCCACAGGGAGTGCTGTTCCTCGTCGTTCACCAGGACGTAGAAGGTGCCGTTCTCGTCGTCGAAGGGGTTGTCGGACACTGTGCCTCCTCGGCATCGGGGTGGGTGGATAGGAGCGCGGGATGACCAGCGGCGTGTGCGTCTACGGGTCGCCCCGCGCCACGGCGGCGATGACCCTCCTCATCGGCCGCGCGCGTGCCTGGCCAGCAGCCAGGCGAAGTAGACGCCGCCCAGCGACACCGTGACGATGCCGACCGGGAGCTGGGTGGGGGCGAAGACCCGCTGCGCGAGCCAGTCGCTCGTGGCCAGCAGCAGCGCGCCCGTGACCGCGGACGGCGCGAGCGCGATGCCGGCCGTACGCGTCAGCAGGCGGGCCAGCTGCGGGACGGCGAGCGCGACGAACGAGATCGGTCCGGCGGCGGCCGTCGCCACCGCCGTCAGCGCGACCCCGAGGACGAGGTACGCCAGGCGCGACCGCTCCGTCCGTACGCCGAGCGCCGCGGCGGCGTCGTCCCCCATGGCCAGCAGGGACAGGCGCGGCCCGAGGGCCACCAGGAGCGCGGTCGGCAGCGCGACCGAGACGGCCACGGGCAGGACCTGGTCCCAGGTCAGGGTGTTCAGGCTGCCTTGGCCCCAGATCGCGGCGGCGACGGCGGTCTGCAGGTTCACCTTGATGACGAACCACTGGTTGGCCGCGCCGAGGATCGCGCTGACCGCGATCCCCACGATGATCAGCCGGAACCCCTGCACGCCCTTCCGGTAGGCAAGGAGGTAGACCACGGCGGCGGCGAGCAGGCCGCCCACGAGCGCGCCCGCGGCCGTCTGGTAGTAGTCGCGGCCGACGAACATCATCGCGACCAGCACTCCGGTGTAGGCGCCGGTGTTGAAGCCGATCACGTCGGGGCTGCCCAGAGGGTTGCGCATCAACGACTGGAACACGGCACCGCTCAGCCCCAGGGCCATCCCGATGAGCAGGGACAGCAGCACCCGTGGCAGCCGCCACTCCACGATCACCAGCCGGGCGGGCCCCGGCTCGCCGCCCAGCAGGACGCGGACCACCTCCCCCACGGGCACCTCGAACTCGCCGGTGCCGAGAGCGAGGACGCCCACCGCGAGGGCCGCCAGACCCAGCACGCCGCAGATGACCGCCGTCCGCACGCCGAACCGCAACGACACCGACGCCCCACGCACGACCACGACCCGCCGGCCGAAGCCCAGACCGGATCCCGCTGGGCCGGTCACTGGCCGCTCACCGTTCTGCGGCGGATCAGCCAGATCAGCACCGGCCCGCCCACGAACGCCGTCACGATCCCCACCTGCAGCTCCGCCGGCCGGATGACCACCCGCCCGACGACGTCGGCGGCGAGCATGAGGACCGGCGCGCACACCATCGTGTACGCGAAGATCCAGCGCTGGTCCGCCCCGACGATCCAGCGGACGGCGTGCGGCACCATCAGGCCCACGAACCCGATCGGGCCCACGGCCGCGGTCGCCGCGCCGGCCAGCAGGGTCACCGCGATCATGGACAGCGCCCGCGCCCGCGCGATGTTCGTGCCCAGGGACCGGGCGAGATCCTCCCCGAGCGCGAGAGCGTTGAGCGAAGGCGCGACGGCCAGCGCCAGGACCAGCCCCGCCGCGACGAACGGCGCCACGGCCCCCGCGATCGACAGCGGTCTGCCCGCCAGCGTGCCGACGTCCCAGAACCGCAGGTAGTCGAACGCCCGCGGCTTCAGCAGCCGGATCCCGGCCGAGACGCCCTCCATGACCGCGCCGAGCGCCACACCGGCCAGCGTCAGCTGGATCGGCGTAGCGCCCCTGCTGCCCGCCGAGCCCAGCGCGTACACCAGGACCATCGCGACGGCACTCCCGAGGAAGGCGAACCACACGTACGACCAGATCCCGGTGAGCCCCAGCACCCCGATCGCGAAGACCACGAACAGGCCCGCGCCCGCGTTGACGCCCAGGATCTGGGTGTCGGCGAGCGGGTTGCGGGTCACGGCCTGGAGGAGCGCGCCCGCGATGCCCAGCGCCGCGCCGACGAGCAGGCCCAGCGCCGTCCGGGGGACGCGCAGCTCGCGTACGAGCACCTGGTCGTCGGTGTTGGTGAAGTGGGCGAAGGCGTTCCAGACCGTGTTCGGGGCGATGTTCTTGGTGCCGATGACGATGCTCAGGACGCAGGCGACGGCCAGTAGCGCCAGGCACACCCCCAGCCACGCGCTCCGGCCCGCGTTCGTCGCGGCGACGCCGCCGGCCGGCTGCCGCTCCGTCCGCTTCGGCTGCCTGGGCTGCTTCGGCGAAGGTTGTGGGCGCAGGGAGACCACTAGCTCGTGGCTCGCGCGCGGTTGGCGAGCAGCGAGTCGCGGATCTCCCCGGCGCGGACGGCCGTGGTGGACAGCAGGGTTGAGGTGATGCCGTGCGTGTGCTCGCTGGCCCCTTGTACGTAGATGCCGGCCGACACGTGCCAGGGCACCTCGACGCGGTAGTCGCGGCCGATCCGGACCTCGTCCTCCTCGTCGCGCAGGCAGAGCTTGGCCGTCTCGCCGAGCACGACGCCGAGGTCCTGGGGGCGGTAGCCGGTGGCGTGCACGAGGATGTCCGTGGCCAGCACCTCCCGCTCGCCGGTGGGCAGGAACTCCACCGTGACGTCCAGGCGGTCGCCGTTGACGCTGACGTCCCTGATGCGGGAGACCTTGAGGATGCGCAGGCGTTCGTTGCCCTGGACCTTCTCGCGGTACATGGTCGCGTACAGGGACTCGATGAGGTCCATGTCGACCACCGAGTAGTTGGTGCCCCGGTGATAGTCGTGGAGCGCCTGCTTGACCGGGGGCGGAGCCTGGAAGAAGGTGTCGACGGCTTCGGGGTCGAAGATCCGGTTGGCGAAGGGGCTGTCGTCGGCCGGGGTGTAGCCGTACTTCGCGAACACCGCGCACACCTCGGCGCCGGTGAAGGTCCGGTGGAGATAGTCGGCCGTCTCCGCCGCGCTCTGCCCGGCCCCGAGCACCAGGATCCGGCGTACCGGGACGCCGGCCTCGGTGAGGGCGGCCACGCGCGGGATCAGCTCGCTGTTGTGCCACACCCGGTCGGACAGGGCGGCGTCCGGCGGCAGGTGCGGTTCCAGGCCGGTGGCGAGGCAGATGTTGCGGGTCCGGCGGACGATGACGCGCTCCGGGTCGCCGGGGTCGCGGCTGGTCACGTCGAACAGGGGGACCGCGCCGTCCTCGGTGACGACGGGCTCGATGGACAGGACCTCGGCGGAGTACTCGACCATCTCCCGCATCCGGGCCGCGGCCCACTCGAAGTAGCCGTGGAAGTCGATCCGTAACGGGAACAGCGTCTTGTGGTTGAGGAAGTCCACCAGCCTGCCGCGCTCCTTCAGGTAGCACAGGAAGCTGAAGTCGCTCGCCGGGTCCCGCATGGTGACCAGGTCCTTCAGGAACGACACCTGCATGGTGGCGTCGTCGAGCAGCATGCCCCGATGCCAGCCGAAGGCGGCCTGCTTCTCCAGGAACCCGGCGCGCAGCCGGTCCGTTTCCGGGACCCGCGCGTTGTGCTCGTCGACGGCTATGGCCAGCGCCAGGTTGGATGGCCCGAATCCGACTCCCAGGATGTCGTAGATCGTGTCCGGACCACTCGGCAGGGTCTCCACCGCGGCATCGCCTCCCTTATCGGGGCAATAGTAGATAAGGTAAGGCTAACCTTTCAAGAAACATGGCAGAGAGGATCGATCATGCGAGTGGTCATGTTCGGGTACCAGACGTGGGGCCATCGGACATTACGCGCCCTGCTCGACTCCGGCCACGACGTGGTCCTCGCCGTCACCCATCCCAAGAGCGAGCACGCCTACGAGAAGATCTGGGACGACTCGGTCGCGGAGCTCGCGGAGCGGCACGACGTGCCGGTGCTGCTGCGCAACCGGCCCGACGACGCCGGCCTCCTCCAGGCGCTCCGGGACGCCGCGCCGGACATCATCGTCGCCAACAACTGGCGGACCTGGCTGCCGCCGGAGATCTTCGACCTGCCGCCGCACGGCACGCTCAACATCCATGATTCTTTGCTTCCGGCGTACGCGGGCTTCTCCCCGCTGATCTGGGCCCTGATCAACGGCGAGCGGGAGGTCGGCGTCACCGCGCACCGCATGAACGCCGAACTGGACGCGGGCGACATCCTGCTGCAACGGGCCGTACCCGTGAAGGACGACGACACCACGACCGACCTCTTCCACCGGACGGTGGACCTGATCGAGCCGCTCGTGCGGGAGTCGCTGGAGCTGATCGCCTCCGGCCGGGCGCGCTGGGTCGCCCAGGATCGCACCCAGGCCAGCTTCTTCCACAAGCGGTCGATCGACGACAGCCGGATCGACTGGTCCTGGCCGGCTGAGGACCTGGAACGGCTGGTACGAGCCCAGTCCGACCCGTACCCGAACGCCTTCACCCACCATCGCGGGGAGCGGATCCAGATCGTCTCAGCCGCGGTGTCGCAGGCCCGCTACGGAGGCACCCCCGGACGGATCTTCATCCGGGAGGGGGACGGGGTGGTCATCGTCGCCGGCGCGGACGCGCGGACGGGGCAGCGGCGCGGGCTGGTGGTCAAACGGCTGCGAACACCGGACGGCGCCGAGCACGCGGCCACCGACTACTTCCGCGCCATGGGCGGCTACCTCGGATAAAGCAACAGGCGCGGCCACCTCGGATAGCGCCACGACATGCCTGGCTGCCGGAAGGTGTCCGGTTTTCGCGGGGGCGGCTCCTAGAATGGGGTGATCATCTGACTGGCGGTCGCCAGGTTCTTCCCGGCTGATGGTGTCCGAATCGCACTACACCCACCGCCAGTTGGAGGAGCCCTATGCGTACCGTCATGCGCGGGGGTGTCTACCGCGCCCTCACCGTGGTCGCGGCACTCACCCTCGCCCCCGTCGCCGCCCACGCCGACGCCGCCCCCGGCCCTGCCGAGGGGAGGCTGATCGGCCTCCGGGCCCTCACGGCGGTCAAGGAGCACCTGCGGGCGTTGCAGCTCTTCGCCAACATCCACCACGGCACCCGCGCGGCGGGCACCCGCGGCCACGAGGCGTCGCGCGACTACGTGGCCGCCAAGCTCAGGGCCGCCGGTTACCAGGTGACCGTCCAGCCGTTCGAGTTCCCCTTTTACCAGGAGAGATCCACCGCGCTGATGGAGCGGGTCGCCCCGGCGCACAAGGTCTACGCCCCGACCCCGCCCGACGGCTCCAGCCTCGGCGACTTCGCCACGATGAGCTACTCGGGGCGCGGCGACGTCATCGCGGCCCTGCAGAACGTCGACCTGGTCCTGCCGCCCGGTCCGGCACCGAGCACCTCCACCTCCGGCTGCGAGGCCACCGACTTCGCCGGGTTCACGCCGGGCAAGATCGCGCTGTTGCAGCGCGGCACCTGCACCTTCCTCGTCAAGGCGCGGAACGCCCAGGCGGCGGGCGCCGTGGCCGCGATCATCTTCAACGAGGGCCAGCCGGGCCGTACCGAGACTCCGCGCGGCAACCTCGGCGAACCGGTCCCCATCCCGGTCGTCGGCGCCTCCTTCGCGGTCGGCCAGGAGCTCGCCACGGGGGCGACGGTCCACCTCAAGACCGACACGATCAGCGAGGTACGCACCACCTCCAACGTGATCGCCGACTCCCCGTGGGGCAACCCGAACAAGGTGGTCATGTCCGGGGCGCATCTGGACTCCGTCCTGGAGGGGCCGGGCATCAACGACAACGGTTCGGGCAGCGCCGCGCTCCTGGCCGTCGCCGAGGCGCTCGGCAAGATCCCCACCCGGAACAAGCTCCGCTTCGCCTGGTGGAGCGCGGAGGAGCTGGGCCTGCTGGGCTCGAAGTTCTACGTGGAGCACCTGACCCCCGCCCGGCGGAGCAGGATCAAGCTCTACCTTAACTACGACATGATCGCCTCGCCGAACTACGCCCTCAAGATCTACGACGGTGACGACTCCGACGCCACGGGCGAGCCCGCCGGACCGCCCGGCTCGGCCGAGATCGAGAAGCTGTTCGAGACCTACTACGACCTGCTGCACCAGGGCCACAACGGCACCGACTTCGACGGCCGCTCCGACTACGGCCCGTTCATCGCGGCGGGCATCGCCTCCGGCGGCCTGTTCACCGGGGCCGAGGGCACCAAGACGGCCGAGGAGGCGACCTTGTTCGGTGGTACGGCCGGCCAGCCGTACGACGCGTGCTACCACAAGGCCTGCGACACCATGACCAACATCAACGACCGGGCTCTCGCGTTGAACACCGGCGCCATTGCCACCGCCGCCCTGGTCTACGCCTCCAAGCCCACCCCGCCCGGCCCGGCCGCGGCCGCCGCGGAAACCGCGGCGATCACCGCGATCACCGACACCGGCGCCAAGCTTCACGGAAGAACAAGGCAATAAATCCGTCCCTGCGGCCATCGAACCACCGCAGGGACGCGGACGTACCCGTCCATAGGGGACGCTTACCCAACGGAGGGACGCCCCCTGACAAAGGAGGACGCTGGTGCTGTCATCCGGGCGTCGGGCGCCGTTATACGCCGGGGTAGCCGTCGCGGTCGGCGTCCTGGCGCTGGTAGGCGCGTCATGGATCGGCGGGGGCGGAACGCCGCCGCCGATCCAGGGACTGCCGACACCCGATCCGCTGACCGTCTGGGGAGTGCCGCTGGCCCGGCTGGCGCTGGAGCTGTGCTCCGTCGGCACGGTGGGTACCCTGGTCGCCGGGGTGGTCCTGGTCCGGCGTGACGCGCCGGAGGCGAGCGCCTGCGTACGCGCCGCGGGCGGCTGGGCACTGGGCTGGGCGCTCTGCGCGCTGCTGACCTACCTGCTGACACTCGCGAACATCCTCAGCCTCCCGGCGAGCCAGGTGTTCGGCGACTTCACCCTGCTGAACTTCGGCACCACCCTCCCCCAGACGCAGGCCATGCTCGTGGTGACGTGCACGGCCACGGTCGTGGTGCTCGGCTCCTCACGGGTACGGGACGGCCGGCGGCCCCGGTGGGCGGTCGCCCTGCTCGCGGCCGCCGCGTTCGGCCTGCTGCCGCCCGCCTACGTCGGTCACGCCGCCTCGGCCGGAGACCACGACGTCGCGGTCTCCGCGCTGATGACACACCTGCTCGCGGCGGCCGTGTGGGTCGGCGGCCTGGTGGCCGTGCTGATCCACTTCCGCCGCTCGGACCGGCTGGCCGGCGTCGTCGCCAGATTCAGCACGCTGGCCCTGTGCTGCTTCGTCGCGGTGACCGTGTCCGGAGTGGCCGGCGCCTGGGTCCGGCTGGACTCGGTACCGCAGTTGTGGACGACGAGGTACGGCACGCTCGTCCTGGCCAAGGTGACGGCGCTGGTGGCCTTGGGCGTCATCGGGTGGATGCACCGCCGCCGTACCGTCGCCGGGATCGCCGAACGCTCCAAGCGCGGCACCTTCGTCCGGCTGGCCACCGGCGAGATCGTGGTGATGGCGGCGGCCATGGGCCTGGCCGTCGGCCTGTCGCGCTCCGCGCCGCCGACCACCGGCAGCCATGACGACCTCCTGGGCTACAACCTGGCGCCCTATTCGATCGGCCACCTGATCACCGAGTTCCGGCCGAACCCGCTGGTCCTGCTCGCCCTGGCGCTTCCGGTCATCGGCTATCTGGCCGGGCTGCGCAGGCTCGCCCGCGCCGGCGTGCCGTGGCCGGTGGGCCGGACGATCGCCTGGTTCGCCGGGGTGGCGGTGCTGGCATTGGTGCTCGCCGGCGGCGTGAGCGCCTACGCGCGGGCGATGCCGTCGGCGCACGCGCTGCAGTACACGGTGCTCAACGTCGTCGGCCCGCTGCTGCTGGCCTTCGGGGCGCCGCTGACGCTGACCGCGCGGGCCATCACACCCGGCTCACAGTACGGCGACGTCGCCTCCGTCATCCTGAACAGCCCCCTGGCCAGGCGGCTCACTCATCCGCTGATCCTCCTGGCCATCTACGTCCTGCCGGTCCTCGTCCTCTACGGCACCGAGTGGCTGGCCTGGTCGGTCACCAACCAGGCGGTCCACCTGCTCACCCAGGGCCTGTTCTTCAGTACCGGGCTGCTGTGCTGCTGGGTGCTGGCCGGGGTCGACCCGCTGCCCCAGACGATCGCGCGGCGCGATCGCACGCGGCTACTCGCGGCCGTCGTCGCGACGCAGGTGGTGGTCGGCCTGCTCCTGCTGTACGGGCCGGTGCTGGCCGGAGACTGGTTCGCGCAGGTGACGCCGCGCGGCGCGCCGGGCGTGGCGGCCGGGCAATGGCTGGCCGGCCTGATCTACCTGGCGCTCCCCGTGGCCGCCCTCGCCCTCCTGGCCGTACGGCTGACCCGGTCGCGGAAGGCCGCAGGGCGGAAAGGCTCAGTCCCACGGCTGCCGGTACGACGGCTGGTAAGCGTGCAGCCGCAGCCGCAGGGTCAGCGTGACGGTGGTGCCGGCCGGTAGTTCCACCGTGAGGTGCGGGCCGCCGACGGTGAGCTCGGTGGCGGACGGCACCGGCTGGTGGTGGATGTACTCGGTGTCGTGGCCGGTCCAGCCGGGCTCGGCCCCGGTCGCGACGGCGGTGGCGATCTCGTGCTCGCCGAACGCCCCCGCCTGCACGATGAGCACCCGGTCCTCGGTGGCCGAGAGGTTGACCAGCGTGACCACGGTGGCCTCCGGCTCGATCGCGCTGACCAGCGCGGCGACCTGCTCGGGCACGCCGGGGCGGCGGCGTTCGGCGTCGAAGTAGCGGACCCTGGCCTGCTGCAGGCCGCCGTTGTAGATGACCTGCGGGCCGCCCCACATCGTCTGGGCCAGCGCCTCGGTCACCACCGGGTTGACGTTCTGCCACAGGTGGATCGCCTCCTCCGGCAGGTCCCGGTCGGCGTTGGCGAGCAGCAGGGCGACGCGGCGCCGGGCCTGGGCGTGCGCGGCGGCGAGGATCCGCTGGGGGTAGTCGGGGTTGTCGCCGCACAGGTAGGCGTACCACGGCTCCTCGTGCCCGGCCTCCTCCTTGTCGCGGAACGGCCGTACCGTCGCCCAGTCATAACCGGCGGCGGCGCGCAGCGCGTCCAGGCGGGCCCGGTCCTCGGCCGCGCCGGTGTGGTGCCAGAGCGCGAGCGGGACCGAGGTCTGGATCGGGTTGTAGTCGAACCAGCCTTTGTCGCTGTGCCGGTAGGGCACGAGCAGGGTGGCGGTGTCCACGTCCGAGCCGAGATGGGCGCGCCAGCGGCCCTGGTTGGCCGAGTCGCTCTGGCTGAAGGGCAGCTCGACGCCCAGGCCGATGATCGCGTCCAGAAGCGAGCGGAGCAGGTCGAGGTAGCCGTCGTCCCGCGTGGCGAGCGCGGCGCTGAGCGCGCCGACGGCGGTCGCCTGGCCGACGCTGTACATGCCGTGCGGCCAGGTCCAGCCGTAGTGGCCGCCGTACCAGCGCCCGTCCAATTGGCTGCCGACCACACCATCCAGGCCGACGTTGTCCGGGACGATCCCGCCGTTGTCCTGGGCCCGGCGCTGCCAGGCGCCGACGTACTCGCGCAGCCAGGCGGCGTATCGCTCGTCGCCGGAGACCAGGAAGGCGTTGCAGACCAGGCCGGCCACGCTCAGGTTGCCGACCGCGTCGCCCCGGCCCATACGCTCGCGCATCTCCGCGCCCAGCCGCGGGTCGTCGGCGAGCGGCGGCACCGGCGCGTCGGGCGGGACCAGCCAGTCCAGCGGGTAGCCGTACTGCGCGGCCTCGGCCTCGGTCCAGGGATAGGCGGGCGTGTCGGACACCCCGTCGCGGGCTCCCCCGCTGCCGTTGTGCGGGGCCTTGATGATGCGGTGGTCCGGGTCGTAATTGGCCGGGCCGAGATAGAGGTCGGCGAACCGGGTCGCCCGCTCCGCCCAGGCCGCCGGGTCGGCGGCGGTGAGGAAGTAGGTGAAGAGCAGGCTCTCGCCCTGGTGGAACCAGTCGTAGCCGATCTCGAACTCCTCGGCGAACATGCCGAGCTCGGTCATCTGGGCCACCACCCCCTCCCAGTGGTGGGCGCACGCCGGGAGCAGGTCGTCCGCGCCACCCAGCAGGTAGAGCTGGGGCCAGTTGAAGAACGGCTCGAAGAAGTCGTCCGCGCCGTCGCGGCTGGACAACCGGCCGGAGTAACGCAGCGAGCCGTCAGGGCGGGCGTACCGGGAGGAGAACAGCCGCCACCCGCTGTCCAGCAGGTCGAACAGCGCGCGCTGGGACAGCGCCCAGGCCGGGGGCTCGATGACGGGGACGCTCGCCGTGACAACGGGCGGGCGCCGGGCGGAGCTGTCGGTCATTTGGTGCGTACTCCTCATCCCTTGGTCGCGCCGGCGGTCAGCCCGGCGACCAGGAAGCGCTGAGAGAACAGGAACACCAGCAACACCGGCGCGATGGAGATGAGGGTGGCCAGCACCAGTTCGGGCGGCTGAACCTCGGCGTTGGCGCCGACGACGGGGTTGAAGGTGGGGGTCGCGGCCAGCATCTGCGTCAGGCCGACCTGCATGGGGTAGTTGCCGCTGTTCGGCAGCATCACGTACGGCAGGAAGAAGTTGTTCCAGTTGTTGACGAAGCTGAAGAAGGCGACCAGCGCGACGACCGGCTTGGCCAGCGGGAGCGCCACCCGGAAGAAGGTCGCGGTCTCGCCGCAACCGTCGAGCCGGGCCGCGTCCAGCAGGTCGCCGGGGACGCTGGTGGAGAAGTAGATGTAGGTCAGGTACACGCCGAAGGGGAAGAAGGACATCGGCAGCACGACCGAGGCCGTCTTGTTGATCAGCCCGAGGTAGCTGAGCTCCAGGAAGATCGGCAGCACCAGGGCGGTGGCCGGCATCAGCATCACCACCAGGGTGACGATGAGCAGCAGGCGGCGTCCGCCGAATCGCATGAGCGCCATCGCGTACCCGGCCGGGATGCCGACCAGCAGCGTCAGCGCCACCGAGAGCGCCGAGTAGACGACGGAGTTCGTCATCCACGTCAGCACCGCCCCGTCCTGGAAGGACATGAGGTGCTGCCAGTTCGTGACGAGCGTGCCGATCGAGCCCGGTGACAGCGGGTTGGCGTGGATCAGGTCGGCCGGGCTCTTGGTCGAGGCGAGCAGCAGCCACACCATCGGCAGGACGAAGAACAGCGCGAAGGCCAGCAGCAGGACTGCGATCAGCCCCCGGCCGACCATCCTGACGATGCCGGGCCGTTGGTCAGTCCGCATCGAAGAGACCTCCCCGTGCGACGAACAGCCCGGCGCAGCACAGCGCCACGATGAGCAGGTCGATCGCGATCGCCGCCGAGCCGTTGAAGTCGTTCTGGTCGAAGGCGTACAGATACGCGAGCTGGTTGAGCGAGTAGTCGGTCCCGACCACCCCGAAACCGGCCTGCGAGACGAGCTGCGGCTCGACGAAGAGCTGCGTGCCCGCGGCGAGCGACAGGATCAGCATGTAGACGATCCACTTGCGCAGCATCGGCAGTTGCACCCGCAGCGCCGTCTTCACCGGCCCGGCGCCGTCCACCCGCGCCGCCTCGATCACCGTGTACGGGATGCTGTTCAACGCGCCGTACATGACCGTGATCCAGCCGCCCGCGCCGGTCCAGAAGGCGATGATCGTGAAGATCCACGGCAGGTGTCCCGGCGCGATCACCTGCACGAATGTGTCACCCCACAGCGAGCGGACGAGGCCGTCGACCGGGCTCACCGAGGGGTCCAGCATGAACAGCCACAGCAGCACGCTCGACGCGCCGGCCAGCGCGCCCGGCACGTAGTAGACGAACCGCAGCGCGGCCCGCGACCAGCGCGAGGCGAGCCGGTGCACCACCAGCGCGAGCAGCAGGACGAGCACGGTCAGGGTGACCAGCCACAGCACGAGGTAGGTGGCCACATGGCCGAGCGCGGCCACGAACCGGTAGTCCTGGGCCGTACGCAGGAAGTTGGAGATGCCGGCGAAGCGCCCCTCGCTGTCGGTGAACGCCAGATTGAGCGCGTACATCGTGGGCGCGATGCCGAACGCGACCAGCAGCACCACGTACCCGGAGACGAAGACGTGCCCGGCGGCAGGCCGCCAGGAACGACTCCGCACGTGCGTAACGCTCACTTGGTGACCTGGTATCCGGACACCTGAGCCTGCTGCTCGATCGCCGTCTGCCAGTCCGGCAGCAGCGACTCGATGGTCTTTCCGGCGGTCTGCCCGGGGATGACGGTCTTGGCCCAGATCGCCTCCTGGCTGAACTCGGGCGAGCCCCAGCCGGACCAGACCTGTCCGGCCGCGGCCGCGATCGGGGCGGCGATGTCGCCCGCGTAGTAACCGCTGTCCTGCTGCTTCTTGATCCACTTCGTCGCGGCGGCCGAGAAGGCGGGGTAGCCCGGTGAGAGGGCGACCTGGTACTCGTCGGCGGTGGCGACCCAGCTGATGAAGTCCTTGGCCGCCTTCAGGCGCGCGGTGTGCCGCGACAGCCACCAGGTGCCGCCGCCGACGTTGCCGGTCACCGGCTGGGTCTGGTCCGCCCAGTGCAGCGCGTCGCCGACCGCGAGTTCGCCCTTCGGGGTCTTGATCGTCCCCTGGAACACCGCCCCGCCGTACCAGGCCGGGCCGGGCAGCATGAGCACCTTGTCGCCCTGGTTCTTGACGAAGTCGGGGCCGAACAGCGGCAGCATGGACATCGTCTTGTTGGCGACGAGCTTGTCCAGCATCCGCGCGGTCCGTACGCACTTGGCGTCCGTCGCCTTGACGGTGATCGCCTTGGCGCCGGTGACCTGGTTGGCCGGGCACTCGCCGCCCCACATGTAGATCTCCGGCGCCCACGCGTCACCGGCCGTGCCGATGATGTATCCCGGGTGCTCGGCGGCCACCTTCTCCCCCAGCGCGGTGTATTCCTCCCACGTCTTGGGCAACGTGTAGCCGAACTTGTCGAGCAGCTTCTTGTTGTACCAGAGCACCACCTGGGCCAGGTCGTTGCGCAGGCAGTAGACCGTGCCGTCGACGGCGCACACGTCGAGCGCGCCCTTGGCGAAGCCGCTCAGCGTGGCGTCGTCGAGCAGGCCCTTGTTGAGCGGGGCGACGAAGGCGTCATCACCCTGCGAGGCCCAGGAGGCGGTGTTGTTGTCGGTGGTGAACACGACGTCCGGCCAGCCCTCGCCGGCCCGGTTGAACAGCTGCACCTTGGTCTTGAGGGTGTTGGAGCCGTTGGCGTTGCCGTCGTAGGTGACGATGTCCAGCGGCACGCCGGGGTGCGCCGTCTGGTAGGCCTTCGCGGCGTCGAGCCGGGTGGAGTCCACCCAGACCACGAGCTTGCCGTCCTTCTGCTCGGCCGTGCTGAACCCGTACTGGGAGGCGGCGCCGGTCGGCTTCGACGAAGCCGTGGGGTTGGGGGGACCGCAGGCCGCGACGGCGAGAAGAACCGCCGCGGCGGCGGTGGCCGCAGGCACCGCACGGCGGTACGCGGCATGACTGCGTCGTCTCATTGGGCCTCCGTTAACGGCATGTTTCGAGATATGACATCATACGAATGACGTCGACACAATGGCCTATACTCAAGGCGCTGTCGTGATCAAGGGAGGGCACGTTGACTCAGCACGCGGAGGGTCCGTGGACGGACGACGCGGTGCGGCCCCAACCACCCGCGAAGCGGCCACGCCGCGAGCGCGCCCCCAAACTGGGCACCACGGTGGTCGAGCAGCTGGTCGACGACATCATCCGCGGCACGCTGCGCCCGGGTGCCACGCTGCCGCCCGAAGCCGACCTGTGCGAGGAGTTCGGCGTCAGCCGCACGGTGATCCGCGAGTCGGTCAAGGTGATCCAGGAGAAGGGCCTGGTCCGGATCGAGCACGGTCGCGGCACCCAGGTCACCGAGCCGAGGCAGTGGAACCTCCTCGACGACGTCGTGCTCACCTCAGTGATCGCGCACGACGAGACCGCGGCCTTCCTCGACGAGCTGGTCATCGTACGCACCGCGCTCGAAGCCGAGATGGCCGCCGCCGCGGCGCTGGCCCGCACCGCCGGCGACGATCAGCGCATCGCCGAGGCGCTGGGCGTCATGCGGTCGAACCTCGCCTCTCCCCCCGATTTCGGCGCGGCCGACGTCCGCTTCCACGACGCGATCATGGCGGCTTCCCGCAACCGGCTCGGCCGGGCCATCGTCAACAGCATCCACGACAAGGCCCGCACCAGCATGCGCTACCACGGCCAGTACAACGAGGAGGTCATGCGCCAGACGCTGGACGAGCACCAGGCGATCAGCGACGCGATCTCGGCCGGCGATCCCGAGGCGGCGGCCGCGGCGATGCGCACGCACATCCTCGACTCCTGGAACCGGCGGCGCCCCACTCCGGCCCAGTGACCGCCTGACACGACGAAGGCCCCGACGGCGAAGCGTCGGGGCCCAGGTGTTTCTGGTTATCCGCAGTGCTCGGACGGGCTGTCGTAGGTGGACGCGCCGGCCTTGCCGCCCCATCTGACGCACTTGTCGGCCGCGTTGGCGCGTACCGGACCCGCGTAGTAGGCGAAGTTGCCGGTGTCGGTGATGCGCGTCTGGCCCTCCACCTCCAGGTAGGCAGTGGTCGCCGAGGCCGTGCCGAGCTGGGTCTTCTTGATCGTGGCCACGCAGTTGTAGCCGGTGGTCGAGTTGTACGTCAGGTAGACGGTGCCCGCCGTGCCCAGCGCCGCCGAGTCGATCACCTTGAACCCGGTGCCGCAGACCGATTCGGCGGTGTGCGGGTTGGTGGGGCCGCTGCCGCCGGTGACGTAGTTCATGTACGTGGTCCAGTTCCAGTTCGGACCCGGGTCGGTGTGGTCGGCCCCGGGAACTTCACTGTGGCCGACGATGTGCGCCCGGTCCTTCGGGATGCCGTACCGGTCGGCGATGTTGCGGGTCAGCGCCGCCGAGGAGCGGTACATCGCGTCGGTGAACCAGGAGGCGTTGTCGACGAATCCCTCGTGCTCGATGCCCACAGAGCGCCGGTTGTAGTCACCGGCGTGGAAGGCCCGGTCCTTCTCCCTGACCATCTGGGTGATGGCGCCGTCCGACGAACGGATGACGTAGTGCGCCGACGTGGGGTTCGGCCGCGGCCCGGTCTGGAACCAGTCGATCGTCCCGGCGTAGGAGCCCTGGGTCACGTGGATGACGATGCGGTCGATCGCGTCGCTGGTCGGGCGGTTGGAGACGGCGTAATTGCTGCTGTGCGCCGCCGCCCACGTCGCCCCCGGGTAGTCGACCGCCGCCGCGAGCGTGTTGGTCTTGCCCAGCTCCTGCGCCTTGGCGTAGGAACCACGCTCGGGCTCGACGACCTTCGGCGCGGCCGTGAGGGTCTCGCCCTCCGGGGTGGTGGCGCGGATCCCCTGGGCCATCAGGTCGTAGACGGTGTCGGCGTACAGGCGGGCGACCTCCGGTGAGGAGGCGCCGCCGTACTTGGCCACCGCCTGGTACCACTTGGCGGCGTCCTTGCGGGCCTTGGCGTCCAGCCCCAGCTCGTCGGCGTAGGCGCGCAGCACGGCGGCGCCGCCCGTGATGTTGGCCGCGGCGTCCGCCTTCAGGGCCGAGACGGGCTGCTTCGTCAGCGTGGCCGCACGCTCAAGGGTGTGCGTGACAGGGTTGCTGGCCAGGTGCATCACGCCGTAGCCGCCGGACGCGCTGGGCTGGCCGCGGTGACCGTCCAGGTGGGTTTCGGAGTAGGCGAGGGACACCAGCAGGTCGCGGGGCACCTCGTACGTGGTGGCCGCGCGGGCGAAGGCGTCGGTCATGGGATCGGCGGACGCGGCTCCGGCCGGTTGGCCGGTGAGCAGCGAGAGGGGGATGAGCGCACCGGCAAGCAGCGCGGCCGAACGACGGAGTCGGACCTGCACAGGTTTCTCCTCAAGAACAGTTCCGGGGGGCATCGCAAGGAGTGGAGGCCGCACGCGGCACCCGCTGTTGATCAGCCTGCAAGCGCGGCGTACAGAATTCGTACAGGTGCCGGTGCGCCCTCGAATCTCAGCTGCCGGGCTGGTGACTGCTCCAGTACTCGTCGGCGGCGCCCTGGATGTCCTCAAGGACCTTCTGGTAGCTGTCCGGCTTGACGAGGAAGGCGCCGAAGCCGTCCAGCGCGGCCGTGAGCACGGGCGGCGGCGTGGCCTCGAAGTAGCGGTTGACCAGGCGATACTGTCCGCTGCCCGCCGCCTTGCTGACCTCCGCGATCGCCTGGTCGGTGATGGTGACCTTGGGGTTGGCCGAGACGTCTCCCCTGGCGGTCGCCCACTTCTCCTGCGCGGCCGGCGTCACCCACCACTTGAGGTACTTCGTGCTGGCCTCGGGGTCGGGCGCCTTGGCCAGCGAGCAGAGCGGGCCGCTCTCGAAGATCATCGAGGTCTTGGGCAGCGCGGGGTTGACGTTCGGGATCGTGAAGTAGCCGTAGTCGGTGCCGGCCTTCAGATCGCGCTGCGTCATGCTCGTGTTGAACCACGTACCGAACGACACCATCGCGGTCTTGCCGGTCTTGAGTACGTCACCCGGGTCGGTCTTGTCGCCGGCGTTGTTGAAGTATCCGGCGTCGATCATCGACTTCCACCGCTTCATGACCTCGACCACACCGGGATCGGTGTACTTCGCCTGGCCGGTGGAGAGGCGGTCGTACAGGTCGGGATCGGTGCCGGCGAGCAGCTGCTCGAACCAGACGAAGGAGAACAGCACCGAGGTGTGGTAGAACGCGGGCACGCCGTTCTTCTTCAGCGTGTCGGCGATCTTGATCAGCTCGTCCCAGGTGGTGGGGGGCTTGAGACCGTACTTGTCGAAGACCTTCTTGTTGTAGAACATCCCCCAGTAGGCGGCGTTCAGCGGCACGCAGTACTGCTTCCCGCCCACGGTGTAGTACTTCGCCAGGTCCGCCGACAGGTCGCCGTTCTTGATGGCCTCCTGCCAGAGGGCGGTCGTCTCGGCCAGCTGCTTCTGGGCGACGACCTCGGCCAGCCCGCCGCCGGTCGTCCAGGTGAACAGGTCGGGCTTGACGTTGGTGCGGAAGGACGCCTTGATGAACGCCTGGTACGTCGGCTCGTCGGTGTAGCCGACCGGCTTCATCGACAGCCCGATCTGCTGCTTGGACAGGGCACCCATCTGGTCGAAGTACTTACTCCAGGCGCCCTTGTCGTTGTACAGCTTCAGCTCGGTCTTGCCCGCCTCCTTCGCCGTGTCACCGCTGGAGGAGCAGCCCGTGAGGGCGAGCGGGGTGACGACGGCGCAGATGGCGGCCATGCACAGTAAACGCGACCGGATCATGCCCGGCCTCCTGTTCGATCTTGGGGGGTGTCTCGTACGTGGGCGTCGAGTGGGAGGGCGTGCTCGTGTCCGCCGGAGGTGGATCGGGCGGCCGCACCATGCGTCCTTCGCCCAAGTGAAGTCATCTAATCACTTGATGTGTGGGGTGTCCAGGGCCGCCGGAACCACCGCTCGCCGGGTGGCCTCCCGATAGTCGCGGGGCGCTAGGCCGTATTTCTGGTGAAAGAGCCTGCCGAAGTACGACTGGCCGGAGAAACCGCAGCGCTGGGCGATCTGGCCGATGCCCTCGGTCGTCGTGGTGAGCAGCAGCGCGGCATGCTCCAGGCGGCGCGCGGAGACGAACGCGATCGGCGTGCACCCGTGGTGCGTACGCATGGAACGGGCCAGATGCCCCGGACTGACCGCGGCCATCGCGAGCAGCCTGGGCAGCCCGTCGCGTAGGTTCTCCTCGCGGCTCATCGCCACGCAGGCCGCCACCAGCCAGCCCGGCCGCCGGTCCACGGCCGTGCCGTCGGCCCGTTCCAGGAGCGGCACGACCGTCGTCCACAGCCCGACCAGGTCGAGCACGCGCGGCACGCCGGAATACGCGGCCAGCACGCGGGCGAACTCCGCCGCGACCGGCCCGTCCAGGTCGGTGCGCGCCGCCAGGGGAAGGTCGCGCCGCTCCCATTCCGCCGTGCCCGCCAGCCCGGCGAGGTCGGCGAAGGCACGCCAGCGCCAACTGGGGAAGGCGATGTTGATGAAGCGCATCCCGTCGGCCGCCGTACCCGCGAATTCGTGCCGGTCGTGCGGCCGGACCAGCACCACGTCGCCCGCGCGCAGCGGCATCTCCGCCTCACCGACGCGCTGCGCGCCGGCTCCCGCGGTCACGAAGACGAACTCATGGAAATCGGCATGACTGTGCGGCTCGGGCCGGTCGCGACGGCCGCCGCTCACTGGCACCAGCGCCGCGTGGTAGGGCAGGCCGTACGCGAACTCCACCCAGCGCAGCACAGTCGGCATGTCAGGAAATTAATAGTTATGGGGCGGCGAGTGCTAGTAAGTCGGGGCGCGGAGGCCGAAGAATCCGGATCGATGTCCATCGCTCCCGCGCACAGGAGAACATCGTGACCCAGGAAGCCGACCGCACTCTTCAGGACTCGACCCGCCTTCAGGACCACGACCGTCTTCAGGACCACGACCGTCTTCAGGACCACGACCGTCTTCAGGACTACGACCGCGACGGCTACACGATCTTCCGGAACGTCATCGACTCCGATCTGATCGCCGAGGCCGGCGACCACGTCGCCTGGCTCCAGGCCAAGCACCCCGAACTGCTCGGCGAGGACCTGGGCACCGAACTGGTGGCCGACGACCCGTTCTGGGTGCGGCTGATCTCCGACGATCGGCTGCTGGACATCGCCGAGCTCTTTGTCGGCCCGGACCTCGCGCTGTTCGCCTCGCACTACATCAGCAAGCCACCCTTCTCCGGCAAGGCGGTCCTCTGGCACCAGGACGGTGCCTACTGGCCGCTGGAGCCGATGCGGGTGATCACGCTCTGGCTGGCCGTCGACGAGTCCACGCCGGAGAACGGCTGCATGCGGGTGATCCCCGGTTCGCACAAGGAGGCCCTGCACGAGCTGCGGCAGCGCGACGACGTCGCCAACGTGCTCGGCTCGGAGAGCGCCGTGACGGTGGACGAGTCCCAAGCCGTGGACCTGGTGCTGTCACCCGGCGACGTGGAGGTGCACCACCCGAACATCCTGCACGCCTCCAGCGCCAACACCTCCCCCAAGCGCCGCTGCGGCCTGACCATCCGCTACATCCCGACCTCGACCCGGATCACCAGCGAGGAGCAGCCGTTCGTCTCGGCGCTGCTGCTGCGCGGCCAACCGGGCGCGAACGTCTACCAGCCGTTCCCGAAGTACGTGGAAGGCGAGCACATGCCCTTCACCGGAGCCACCGACCCACACTGATCCGACCTCTCCTCCCTCGCCCGCTCGTCCCCCCACCCGCCTTCCAACTTCGCCGACCTCGTCTGCCCACCCTCCCCCTGACTTGGTCAACATCCAGGTGATCTATGTTGATGGAGGGATGTTGTCCGTGCTCAGGCCGGACCCCATCGGGAGGAGAGAACGATATGCAGGCGACGGCGCCGATCGTGGTGGTCACCCGGCCGACATTGCCGGGCACGGGTCTCGAACGGCTCGGCCGCGTCGCCCAGCTACGCCAGTGGTCCGAGGTCACGCCGCCGCCGCCCGAGCGGCTGCGCGACCTCCTCACCGGCGCGGACGCGCTGCTGTGCCAGAACTCCGACCACGTCGACGCCGCGGTGCTCGAGGCGGGCGACCGGCTACGCGTGCTGGCCCTGCCGAGCGCGGGCTACGACGGCACCGACGTCGCCACCGCGCAGGCCCGCGGCGTCGTGGTCACGAACACTCCGGGTGTCCTGCACGAGACCACCGCCGACACCGCCTTCGCCCTCATCCTGATGGCGCGGCGGCGGCTGCTCACCGCGGCCGACAGCCTCAGGAGCGGCGGGTGGACCGGGAGCCGGCTGGACGCCTACCTCGGGCTCGACGTGGCGGGGGCGACCCTGGGCCTCATCGGCTACGGCGAGATCGGGCAGGCCGTCGCCCGGCGGGCGGTCGGGTTCGGCATGACGGTGCAGCACACCTTGTCCCGCAAACCCGACGACGAGCTCTCCCAGGCGGTGTCCCTGCCCAAGCTCCTGAGCACCAGCGATGTGGTGTCCCTGCACGTACCGCTCACCGAACAGACCCGCCGCCTCATCGGCGCGGCCGAGCTCGCGATGATGAAACCCACCGCGACACTCGTCAACACCGCGCGCGGCGGCGTCCTCGACGAGAGCGCGCTCCTCGCCGCCCTGCAGGCCGGGCGGCTCCATTCGGCCGGGCTGGACGTGTTCGACCGCGAGCCGCGCAACGGCGTCGGCGACCCGCTGATCCAGCACGAACGCGTGGCGGCCCTCCCGCACATCGGCTCGGCCACCGAGGCGACCCGGGCCCGGATGGTGGACCTGGCCGTGGACAACATCATCGCGGTGCTGAACGGCGAACCACCCCTGACGCCTATCCCCTGAGGCCCGTCCTCTGGCCACGCGGCGATGACTCTCTGCGCGCCCAGCCTTGATGCTCACAGAAGCGACCGGCTGCGGCAACGTGCGGGATGGCCTCAGCGAGCTGGTCATCCCGCGCATCGCCCCGAAACAGTCAGCCGGACAGGATCGTCAGCCGGCCACACGCAGGTGCGAGCCGACCGGGACGGGCTCGGGCGCCGGTTCGAGCTCGCAGTGGTGACCGCAGTTGTGGCGGCCGCGGTGGTGATGATCACGGTGGTGATGATCACGGTGGTGATGATCACGGTGGTGATCGGGCGTGGTCGTCCTGGAGGTGGATGTCGCCGTCGGAGTCGACGTCACCCTAGGAGTCGCCGTCGGAGTCGACGTCACCCTAGGAGTCGCCGTCGGAGTCGACGTCACCCTAGGA